>BJHK01000021.1 GCA_014192425.1 Planctomycetia bacterium
GCCCGCCGGTCGCGGCCTCTTGCCGCTTGCCGACGTTGCCGATCGCCAGCGCCGTGACGGCCCGCCTCAGCTTGTGATTCGGCGCAAACACTCCGTGGTAGCGATGCCGGTGCTTCCGCGGCGGCGGGACGAGATCGGCGAGCCGGTCCAAGAACTCAAACGGAACTCAAACGGCGTGAGTTCGACGACGCCATTGGCTCCCGGCCGCGTGGACTTCCGGCCGCGGCCGGGTCCGACCCAGTTGGCGGCTTTGTGTCTGGGCAGCACGTAGCGGACTTGGGTGATGCGGTCGGCTGGGCCGCGGATCACGGAGAGCCGCTCCAGCGCAAAGGGCGGCCGGGCGCAGTATCGGAGAAGATGCTCGAGACTACGAAAATAGCTGGGCACATCGCGGTCGGTGAGTGTGATCCGGACGCTCGCGTCGACTGAAAACCCGCTGTTCTCCCAGGCGAGCATGTCGGCGGCGGCCGCGGCGTCGAGGAGGCGAGAGCGCCTGAACCAGCGGATCACGCGGCAGCGCACCCGCTCTGTAAGCGCGGCCAGATTGGCCGGGGTGATTGGCCGCGCCGGTAGGAACGCTGAGTGCGGCGACGGCTCGGGGTCGGTCGGCAAGCATGCCCCGCAATCGCTTGGGCACGGAGATCACCCACTGCCGCACGGGCACCGGCGGGATGACGTGATCGACAAAATGCGCGGCCGTCTGGGCCATGTGGCGGCCGTTGCAGGACGGGCAGACGCCGCGGCCCTTGCAGGAGAATGCCACGACGAATCCCATGCGGCACGTCATGCAGACCGCGCGGGCGAAGCCGAAGCAGAGGAGCCCGCACTCGAGATAGCCGCGGAGTTCGTCCTCGACGTATCCCGGCACGGGCCGCTCGGCGGCTTCTCGCCACTCGAGCCAACTCTCGAGGTTCTCCGACACGATCTTGTGGAGCGGCGTCTTCTCGGGCCGACGCCGCTCGTAGCGACGAGACGCCGCGGGGCCTCCGTGCGGGCGGCGTCGGCTTCGCGCGGGAAACCCTGTGACCGCGGCGACCATGGGCGGACCGGCAGATGGACGGCAAGTGTAAACAGCCGTACACTATCCGCGGGACAGGGCGGTTCGCCATCAGCCGATCGCAAGGCTCGGCGGCCAGCAAACGAATCGGGGGCATCTCGAGGCGGCAGCCGGTCAGGCCGGGGCCTGCAACGGCTGGCCGCCGAACTCGCTCCAGCCCCCGGCGGTCAGGGCTTCTTCACGCCCGCATACGAATAGTTCGAGACTGTGTCCCATGCGATCGTCGCGAGCAGCAGCACGTCGAACTCGCCTTGCTTGAGCGGCTCCATCCGCGTGTTGTTCTGCCGTGAACCGATGTCGATTCAAAAGAACATGGTTCCTGTTCTCGTGACACCCTACCGGCGCCGCTCGATCGCCCGGACCAGCGCCGCGGCCATGTCGGCCGGGCTGTGGGCGACCTCGATGCCCGCATCCTCGAGGGCGGCGACCTTGGCGTCGGCCGTCCCCTTGCCGCCGGAGATGATCGCCCCGGCATGCCCCATCCGCTTTCCCGGGGGCGCCGTCCGGCCGGCGATGAACGCCGCCACAGGCTTCGTGACGTGCGCCTTCACGTAGGCCGCCGCCTCCTCCTCGGCGCTGCCGCCGATCTCCCCCATCATCAGGATCGCGTGCGTGTCGGGATCCTGCTCGAACAATTCCAGGATGTCGATGAAGCTCGAGCCGACGAGCGGGTCGCCGCCGAGCCCCACGCAGGTGCTCTGGCCGTGGCCGAGCTGCGTGAGCTGCCAGACCGCCTCGTAGGTCAGCGTGCCGGAGCGGCTCATCACGCCGACATGGCCGGGCGTATGGATGTAGCCGGGCATGATCCCGATCTTGCACGCACCCGGCGTGATCACGCCGGGGCAGTTGGGGCCGATGAGCCGGCTCCCCGAGGCCTTGACGACCGGCAGGACGCGGGCCATGTCGAGCACCGGGATTCCCTCGGTGATCGCGATCACCAGTTCGATGCCCGCGCCGACCGCCTCGAGGATCGCGTCGGCCGCGAACGCCGGCGGGACGAAGATCATCGTGGCGTTGGCGCCGGTGGCATCGCGGGCCTGGGCGACGGTGTCGAAGACCGGCAGGTCGGCCACCGTCTCGCCGCCCTTGCCCGGCGTGACGCCGCCAACCATGCGGGTGCCATAGTCGAGGCAGCCGCGGGTGTGGAACTCCCCGACCTTGCCGGTGATGCCCTGACAGATGACGCGGGTGTCGCGATTGACGAGGATGCTCATAGGTAGGCGGTCCGTGGAGGGCGGATGGAGGGCGGATGGAGGGCGGTGCTCGGGTCGGGGCCGGTCAGGCCTTGCTGGCGGCGACGACCTTCTGCGCGGCGTCGGTGAGGCCGTCGGCGGTGATGATCGCGGTGCCGCTGGCGGCGAGGATCTTCTTCCCTTCGGCGACCTCGGTGCCCTCCAAACGGACGACCAGCGGCACGCTGAAGCCGACCGTCTTCGAGGCCTCGACCAGCGCCGTGGCGATCGTCGTGCAGCGCATGATGCCGCCGAAGATGTTGACGAGGATCGCCTTGACGTTCGTGTCAGAGAGGATGATCCGGAACGCCTCGGTGACCGCCTTCACGTCGGCGCCTCCGCCGACGTCGAGGAAGTTGGCCGGCTCCCCGCCGTGAAACTTGACGAGATCCATCGTGCTCATGGCGAGACCGGCACCGTTGACGAGGCAGCCGATTGTGCCGTCGAGCTTGACGTAGGACAGCCCGGCGGCCGCGGCCCGGGTTTCGGCCGGCTCCTCCTCCGCCTCGTCCCGAAGGGCAGCGACGTCCTTGTGGCGGAACAGGGCGTTGTCGTCGAACGTCATCTTGGCGTCGAGGGCGACGAGGCCGCCCTCCTTCGTGAGCACGAGCGGGTTGATCTCGAGGAGCGACGCGTCGAGATCGACGAACGCCTTGCAGAGGCGGCGGAAGAAGGCGTCGGCGTGCCGCCAGCTGGCCGCCGGCAGGCCGAGCTTCGCGGCCAGAACCCGGGTCTGCCAGGGGGCGAGGCCGCGGTCGGGGTCGAAGGGCTCGGAGAGGATCAGTTCGGGCGTCTCCGCCGCCACCTCCTCGATGTTGACGCCGCCGGCGGTGCTGGCGATGAGCACCGGCGAACCGACCCGCCGATCGACGAGCACGGCGCAGTAGAGCTCGCGGTCGATCGCGCAGCCGCTCTCGACGAACACCTGCCGGACCGACTGGCCATCGGGCCCGGTCTGGATCGTGACCAGCGTCTTGCCGAGCAGGCCGGCGGCGATCCGCTCGGCGTCTGCGGCCGACTTCGCCAACTCCACGCCGCGTTGCGTGCCCCCCTTCACCTGCCCCTTGCCGCGGCCGCCGGCATGGATCTGCGCCTTGACCGCGCAGACGGGCGTGCCGAGCGCAGTGAAGGCGGCTGCCGCCTCGGCGGGCGTGCGGGCGACGCGGCCGTCGAGCACAGGCACGCCGGCGGAGCGCAGCAGATCCTTGGCCTGGAACTCGTGAATCTTCATAGGAGCGTGAGGCCTCGATGGTGATGACGGTCGGCCGATCGTCCGCCGCAGACCGCAAATATCGCAGGCCACCGGCATGCCGCAAGCCTGACGCGTTCGGGCGGCCGGTGGACGCGGCCGCTGGCGGTGCGCCGACGGCGGGGCTATGATCAAATTCCGCCTTTTCTCCGCAGGATCGGACATGAAAATTCTCGTCACCGGCGGTGCCGGTTTCATCGGCAGCCACATCGTCGATGCCCTGATGGCGGCCGGCCACTCGGCGGCCGTTATCGACGACCTGTCGAGCGGATCGCGGGACAACCTGCCCGCCGACGTGCCGCTGCACGTGGCCGACATCATCGATGCGACGGCGGTGGCCCGGGTGGTCGCGGCGGAGCATCCCGACGCGATCTGTCACCAGGCGGCACAGATGTCGGTGAGCCGATCGGTCCGCGAGCCGCTGTTCGACGCCCAGGTCAACTGCATCGGCCTGATCAACGTCCTCGACGCGGCCGTGCGGGTGGGCTGCAAACGGTTCGTCTTCGCCTCCTCCGGCGGCGTGCTCTACGGCGACGTCACGGCGCCGGCGCCGGAGGATACGCCGGCCGATCCGGTCAGTCCCTACGGAATCACGAAGTGGGTCGGCGAACGGTATCTGAAATTCTATGCCGCCGAACACGGCCTCGCCGCGGTCGCCCTGCGCTACTCCAACGTCTACGGGCCGCGGCAGAATCCGCATGGCGAGGCGGGGGTCGTCGCCATCTTCTCGAAGACGATGCTGGCGGGAACGCCGGCCACGATCAATGGCGACGGACGCTACATCCGCGACTACGTCTACGGTCCGGACGTGGCCCGCGCCAACCTCGCCGCACTGACGGCCGACATTCCCGAGGTCCGTGCGGGCACGCTCACGAGCCTCAACATCGGCACCGGCATCGGCACCGACGTCAACGAACTGGAAGCGGAACTGCGTGCGACCGTGGGTTCGATCCGGTCCGCCCGCGGGCAGCCGCTGCCGCCGGCGCCGCTGCACGGCCCGGCGCGACCCGGCGACCTGCGGTCGAACCTCGTCGCTGCGGCGCGGGCGGGGACGATCCTCGGCTGGCGGCCGGCGGTGTCGCTCCCCGAGGGGCTGGGGCTCACAGCCCGCTGGTTCGCGGAGCAAGCGGCCGGCTGACGGCGCGGCGTGCCTCGCGAGCGGTGTTTTTGCCGTTCCGGCGGCGGTGGGGTATCGCTACCCTCCCCCGCCATGAAATCGATTCCCGCCTCTCCTGCCCCAGCCCGACCGGCGGTCGATCCGGCCGGCGTCGTCAGCCCGCGGACCGCGCTCATCTGCGGCGTCGGCGGCCAGGACGGCGCTTACCTCGCGGCGCACCTTTTGGAACTCGGATACCGGGTCGCGGGGACCAGTCGCGACGCGCAGGCGAGCAGCTTCTCCGGGCTCGTGCGGCTGGGCATCCGCGACCGCGTCACGGTCGAGTCGATGACGCTCGTCGACTTCCGCTCCACCATGCAGGCCATCGCCCGGCACCGCCCCGACGAGATCTACAACCTCGCCGGGCAGACGTCGGTCGGGCTGTCATTCAGCCAGCCGGTGGAGACGTTCGAGAGCATCGTCATCGGCACCGTCAACCTGCTGGAGGCGATCCGCATGCTGGGGCGGCCGATCCGCCTCTACAACGCCGGCAGTTCGGAGATGTTCGGTGATACGGGGATGGAGCCGGCCAGCGAGCGGACGGTGCTTCGCCCCTGCAGCCCGTACGGCATCGCCAAGGCGACCTCCTTCTGGCAGGTGGCCCAGTATCGGCAGGCCTACGGGATCGCCGCCTGCACCGGCATCCTCTTCAATCACGAGAGCCCGCTCCGCCCCGAGCGGTTCGTGACCCAGAAGATCGTGGCCGGCGCCTGCCGGATCGCCCGCGGCGAGGAGCAGACGCTCAGTCTCGGCGATCTCTCCGTGCACCGCGACTGGGGCTGGGCTCCGGAGTACGTCGTGGCCATGCACCGCATGCTGCAGCTGGAGACGCTGGAGGACTTCGTGATCGCCACCGGGCGGACCTCCAGCCTGGAGGAATTCGTCGGCGCCGCCTTCGCCGCCGTCGGGCTCGACTGGCGCCGGCACGTGGTCCGCGATCCGGGCCTGGTGCGGCCGAGCGAGATCGGCTGCGGCCGCGCCGACACCTCCCGCGCGGCGGAGCGGCTCGGCTGGACGGCGCATCACGTGATGCCGGACGTGGTGCGGATGATGGTCGAAGCCCGCCTCGCCGGTCAGCAGGCGCTTCCGCGCCGGGCAGCCTGAGCCGGGCAGCACCTGACGAGGTGTCAGCGGCCGGTGTGCGTCGGTTCGATCGCGGCCTCGACGTCGGCCTCGACGTCGGTCCCGAGGTCGGCCAACGCCCCCTGGGCCAACCGCCGCGTCAGCGCCGGCGAGGCGAGGTACAGCGGCAGGCCGTGGTTCTTGCCGACGATCGCCGCTGCGTCGCTGGCCGAGAACTCGACCTCCGGCGGCGCCCAGCGCCCCGGCATGCCGACGTAGCCGAGGGCATCGGCCCGCACCTGCTTGTCGAGCCAGGGAAAGAATCGGAGCGCGTCGTCCCGCGAATTGATCACCAGCGTCAGACGGTCGCAGCCGGCGAGCGTCTCGCGGTACGGACCACGCGGGGCGAACGCGTCGCAGCGGACCGCCGGGGCGATGAACACGAGGTGCGTCCGCCCCGACCGCGTGGTCCAGGGGTAAAGGCCGCCGCCGGCCGATCGTTCCGCAGCCACCCGGTCTTCGAGGGCCTCGACGGTGATCAGGGCGCCGAAGCTGTAGGCGACGATCGCCAGCGGTTGATCCGCCGGAATCCGCCCGAGAAGCCAGCCCAGATAATGGCCGTCGGCATGGGCCCGTTCATACTTCGCCCGGCCGTCCCGGAGCAGCAGGCCCTCCTGCTCGCTGGGCCAGGAGAAGATCACCGTGCGCACCGGAGGACCTGGCGGGCAGCAGGCCGCCGCCTTGCGGTCGAACTGCAGGCCCTGCGACTTTGCGTCCCCCGGCTGGTAGCGGTTGCCATGGATGAAGATCTGCAGCGGCCGGCCGGGATCGTCGAGCAGGCTCGCCAGATCGGCCCGCTCCCAGCGGCCGCGGGTCGGGTCGGTGCAGCGTTCGACCGCGAGGGCGGCGGTTGCGGGGGCCGACGCGATGCAGGGCAGCCGGCGGGTGCTCACCACCCAGACGTCGGCCGGCGGCGAACAGGTCGCTGCGTCGGGACAGGTCGCTGCGGCGGCACGCGCCGCAGGCAGGCCGCAGGCCGCTGCCAGCAGCGCCAGCGTCCGCAGCCGATTCGACATCCTGGTAGCCATTCGTGCCATGCGCCGTCCGCCGCGACGTCGTGATCCGCTTCCGCCGTCCGACGCGCGTGGCCGGTGGCGGAGTGCGAAGCGGGGCCCGGTCCTACGGGACGTTCCGCCGGAAAAAAACCTAGCACGGTCCGCGGCATGCCGCGCCGCGCGGCGCGGCGATCGGACGGGACGGCGCACGCGGCCGGGCCGCACGACCGGCAGCGTCGGTGCGTTCGCGCGCCGCTGTACCGCTCGGCCGGGTCGGGGTGAAATTTTTCCGTCCGCCCGCCGCCGCGCCGCGGATCGTGGGCTAGGGTTTTGACGGCGTCGCGGGCGACGCCGCGTTCCGGTCAGTCGCGGACCCCCTCCTCCCAATCCGCGTTGGAGTCATCACGATGTCGCGCGTCCTCTGTCTGGCCGTCCTCCTCGGCGGCCTCGTTTCCGCCCCCGGGTGCAGCAGTTGCTTCGGCGGCTTGAACGGCTGCCGACGTCCCTCGTTCATGGAATTCCGGGCGCCGTGCCGCGGGCAGGCCGATCCGTGCCATGCACCGGCATGCGAGCCCGCCTGCAGCCCGGCGCCGGTCGGCGAGTGCTGCGAGCCCGGCGGCGGAGGCACGGTTCTGCCGGCCCCGGCCGGCGGCGAGCGGGTCGGCACGTTCAGTTGACCCGCGGTCCGGCCCCCGTCCGGTGATGCGCCGCTCTTGCCGGCCACGCGTCGGGCAAGCGGCACGTTGTGTGTCCGCTCCCGATTCGAGCGGCTCATCACCGGGCGGGGAGCGGCCCTGCCGGGAGCGTTATACTTCGCGGTCCCCCCCTCCGGAGCCGCCATGTTCGAAGCGCTGACAGCCTCCCTTTCCTCGGCCCTCGCCGGCCTGCGCGGCCGCGGCAAACTGACCGAAGCCAACATGCGCGAGGGCCTCGGGCAGGTTCGCACCGCGCTCTTGGAGGCCGACGTCGCCTACGACGTCGTCGAGGGGTTCCTGTCGCGGGTCGCCGCCGAGGCCGTCGGTTCGAAGGTGATGGAGTCGCTCGACCCCGCCCAGCAGCTCGTGGGCATCGTCCACCGCGAACTCGTCGGCCTGATGGGGCCGGTCGACCATTCGCTCCACTTCCAGCCCGGCCAGACCACCGTCCTCATGCTCTGCGGCCTGCAGGGCTCCGGCAAGACGACCTCCTGCGCCAAGCTCGCCCGGCGGATCAAGGAGCAGGGCCGCAACGTGATGCTCGTCGCCGCCGACCTGCAGCGGCCCGCCGCCATCGAGCAGCTCTGCGTGCTCGGCCGGCAGCTCGGCGTCACCGTGCACGCGCCGGCCGACATGCCGGGCGGATCGTCCGACCCGGTCGCCGTCTGCACGGCCGGCGTCGCGCGGGCGAAGAAGGAGGGGGCGTCGGTCGTGATCCTCGACACGGCCGGCCGGCTGGCGATCGACGAGCCGCTGATGCAGGAGCTGGCCCGCATCGATCGCAGCGTCGGGCCGGACCAGGTGTACCTCGTCGTCGACGCGATGACCGGCCAGGACGCCATCCGCAGCGCCAAGGCGTTCCACGACGCCCTCGAGCTCGACGGCGTCATCATGACCAAGCTCGACGGCGATGCCCGCGGCGGCGCGGCCCTGTCGGTGAAGAGCGTCACCGGGGTGCCGATCAAGTTCATCGGCACCGGCGAGCAGGTCGACGCGCTGGAGGAGTTCCACCCCGACCGGATGGCGGGCCGGATCCTCGGCATGGGGGACGTCGTGACCCTCGTCGAGGAGGCGCAGCGGAAGTTCGACCAGGAGGAAATGAAGCGGCAGGAGGAGCGGCTCAAGGCGGGCGAGTTCACGCTCGACGACTTCAAGGCCACGCTCGCGCAGACCCGCCGCCTCGGTCCCCTCGGCAAGGTGCTGGGGATGATTCCCGGCATGGGGGGCATGCAGGAGATGCTCGCCGGTGCCGACCTGGAGAAAGACATGAACCGGCTGTTCGGGATCATCGACTCGATGACGCCCGAGGAGCGTCGCGCCCCGCGGCTGGTCGACCAGTCGCGCCGCCGGCGGATCGCCGTCGGTGCCGGCGTCGATCCGCACGAGGTCAGCGAACTCGTCAAGCAGTTCGACGGCATGGCCGCGATGATGAAGGGCATGGCGGGCCTGGGCATGCGCGAGCGGATGCAGCAGGTGCAGCGGCTCCAGTCCCAGATCACGAACCCCTCCGCCCGGCTGGCCCGGCCCAAGGGGGACACCGGCAAGCGGCTCACCGCCGACGAGCGTCGGAAGCAGAAGAAGCAGCGCGAGAAGGAGGCCCGGCGGCGGAAGCGCGGGGCCGGCGACTGAACCTGGACAGGCCCGGAAACCGATGAAACCTCCGGGAAATCACCGATTCCCGGGGCTGCCCTTGGGTTCGGCTGTCCAGCGGTTACCATAGGGGGCTCGGTCGTCCGCGGGACTTGCGCGAAGCGGCCGGCGCCGGCCGCTCGGCCGATGTGCGACATCAGGGCAGCGATCAGGGAGAGCAGCGACCGTGGCAGTCACGATTCGAATGAAGCGGATGGGGCGGAAGAACCGCGAGTATTACCGGATCTGCGCGACCGATCGCCGCAACCCGCGCGACGGTCGCGTGATCGAGGAACTCGGCACCTACGATCCGCACGTCCCGGAGACCGATGCCCGCTGCACGCTCAATGGGCCGCGGGTCGACTACTGGCTCTCCGTCGGCGCTCAGCCGAGCGACGCTGTCCGCGTGCTGATCAAGAAGTACGGCACGAGCGGCACCCACCTGCAGAAGATGGAAGCGGCCCGGGCCAAGCTCGCCATGCCGCGGATCGTGCCGGAGGCGGGTGAGCCGGCTTTCGTGCCCGCGTCGAAGGAGGAGCCGGCAGCCGCTCCGGTGGCCGTCGAGGCCGTGGCCGAGCCCGCCGCGGAGCCCGCCGCGGCCGAGCCCGCCGCGGAGCCCGCCCAAGAACCCGGACAGGAGCCGGCGGCCGAGCCGCAGGCGTAGGAAACGAATCGGCCCGCGGCAGGGGCGCCATCGGGCCGTCCCCAGGGCACGGCACGCCAACGACCGGTCCCCGGTCCTCACCGCCATGCGCATCGACATCGTCACCCTGTTCCCCGAGATGTTCGCAAGCTTCCTCGACGGCAGCCTGCTCGGGGCGGCGCGCCGGGCGGGGATCCTCGATGTCCGGCTGCGGAACTTCCGCGACTTCGCCCCCGGTGCGCATCGCCAGGTCGACGATCGCCCCTTCGGCGGCGGCCCCGGCATGCTGCTCATGCCCGGGCCCGTCGTGGAGTGCGTCGAGGCGGTGCAGCAGGATGGCGAGCGGCCCGGGCACGTCGTCATGCTCACGCCCGGCGGCCGACGGCTCGATCAGGGGCTCGTCGAGGAACTCGCCCGCCGCGAGCGGCTCGTGCTCGTCTGCGGGCGCTACGAGGGCTTCGACGCCCGGGTTCGCGAGTCGCTCGGGGCCGAGGAGATCTCGATCGGCGACTACGTGCTGTCCGGCGGCGAGGTGGCCGCGATGGTGATCGTGGACGCCGTGTCGCGGCTCGTGCCGGGCGTGCTCGGTGACGAGGAGAGCGCCCGACAGGATTCCTTCTCCGGTGCCGAACGGCTCGTGGAAGGTCCGCAGTACACGCGGCCGCGGGAGTTCCGCGGTCTCGAGGTTCCCGAGATCCTGCTCTCGGGGGATCATCGCCGGATCGCCGCCTGGCGGCACGAGCAGGCGGTCGCCGCCACCCGTCGCCGGGACGTCGTCCCGGGCCAGCATTCCGTCCACCATTCCGCCCAGCCCCAGAGGAGCGCGTCATGAGCCAGAAGATTCTCGCCGCCGTCGAGGCCTCGAGCCTCAAGTCACAGGTGCCGACGTTCGCGATCGGCGACACCGTCGACGTCCACACCCGGATTCTCGAAGGGGAGAAGGAACGGGTGCAGATCTTCAACGGCGTCGTCATCGCCCGCAGCGGCTCGGGGAGCCGGGAGATGTTCGTCGTCCGGCGGATCGTGGCCGGTGAGGGGGTGGAGCGGAAGTTTCCCCTCCACTCGCCGAAGATCGCCAAGATCGAGGTCAAGCGGTCGGGCGTGTCGCGCCGGGCCAAGCTCTACTATCTCCGCGACCGGGCCGGGAAGTCGACGCGGCTGCGCGAGAAGCGCGACGACGTCGCCGCCGCTGGCGGGGCCGCGAAGGCCGCCGGAAGCAAGGGCCGAAAGCCGGCCTCCGCCAAGGCCTGATCGCGAGACGGTGCCATGGCGACGCCGGCCCGCGACGAGCTCGGTCGGCGCGGCGAGGAGGCCGCGGCGGCGTTCCTGCGCCGGCTCGGCTACCGGATCGTCGGCCGGCGCGAGAGAGTCTTGCGCGGGGACATCGACATCGTCGCCCTCGACGGCCGCACGGTCGTGTTCGTCGAAGTCCGGTCACGGTCCGACACGCTGCACGGCCATCCCGCCGAGACGGTCGGCCCCGTCAAGCAGCGCCGGATCGCCGAGCTGGCGACGGCCTACATCCGGCGTCACCGGCTGGAGGACTGCCAGGTGCGGATTGACGTGGTGACGGTGACGTTTCCGGCGACCGACCGGCCGGTCGTCGAGCATTATCAGAACGCCTTCGACAGTCCGCTCTGAGCCGCCGATCGGCGCCCGATCCGTTTCACCCGGCGGGGGTGATGTCGGCGAGCTCCTCGGCGTGGGTGAAGACCCGCAGGTCGCCGCCGGGGAGCCGGCGGGCGAGCCGCTCCAGGCGCCGGTCGAGCTTGTGGGGCGGGGTGTGCCCGTCGTCGAGCCGCCGGATGAGGACGCCGTGGACCTGCTCCGGCCGGCGCCGGGCGACTTCGACGTAGACCTCGGGGTCGCGTTCGCCGGAGTCCCCCACGAGCAGGAAGCGGCGGTCGGGGAAGTCGTCCATGATCCGCTCGATGGCCCGGCGTTTGGCCCGCTTCCGCGAGGGAAACCGGCCCAACGGCGTCGAGTCCTTGAGGCGGAAGAGCTTGAGGTGCATCGATCCCGCCGGCAGGCCGGCCGCGTCGAGGAAGCCGCGCAGGCAATCCGAGAGCTGCCATGGGCTCGCCGAGACGTAGTGGAAGGCGGCGCCGGCGGCCTGCCAGCGCCGGTAGATCTCGGCCATGCCGGGTACGGCGCTGAATTCACGAATGAACGTGTTGCGCAGCAACTCGCGGCGATTGGCCACGTTGCTGACCTTGACCGTGTCGTCGATGTCGGAGATCAGCGACACCCCGGCATGCTCCACGAGGTGCACCGTGCCGACGCCGGGGGCAGGGCCGTCCTCGTCATCCAGCGGCAGGCCGCTGTAGGCGATCCGCCTCCCCGTGCCGGACGCGGCGCCGGCGCACCGTTCGACGAGGTCGTCGTCGAGCAGGATGTCGGCGCTGAAGTGGCCGCTGCGGTCGGAGATTCCCGCCTCGAACATTCGGCCGCCGACCGCCACACGGAGCCGCTGGCCGGGCACCCGCTGGAAGAGGAAGGCGTCGGACCGGGTGCGGAACACGTCGGTCTCCATCTCCGCCGCGTCGAGCTCGAGAAGCCGGCGCAGCACGGCCACGGCGATCCCGCGCCGCCGGCTGCCGGCAGGGAGGGGCCGGGCCACCATCCCGGCCACGGTCGCCCGCCAGCCACGGTCAGCGGGGCTGTGGCGCGCGTAGGTGGGGAAGAACACGATCATGATCGGGGCCGAGGCGGCGGTCGAAACGCCGGCGGGTTCTTGCAACCGCCGGGACCTCATCTTACAACCTCTGGCCGGTCAGCATCGGATCGGTCGTCTCGCGGAGATCAGGCATGGGCGTCAAGAAAACGGGCAAGGGCAGGCGGAAACTCGGCCAGAAGAAGCGCCGGATGCGGGCCCGGATCCGCCATCGCAAGGGCTGATCGCCCGCTGCCGGTGTCAGGACCGGCACATCTTTCCAGCCGCCGCGCCGTTCTCCGGCGCGAGCCGTGTCTCGCGAGTTGCCGCGCCGCGCCCATGGGGTAGGGTTGCGAGGCTTTCGGCTCCGGTCGCACGTGGCGCGGCAACGGAGCGGTCAACGGGGGCCGCGAATCGGCAGGGGATGGTTCCCGTCGCCGACGAGGAGGGCATTCGATGACGTTCCGTGGACATGGCGGCTTGGCCCGCCTGCTGGCCTGTGGCATGGTGCTGGCCGTCGGCGTCGGCCTCGCCGGCTGCAAGTCGGTTTCCGAAAAGTACATCGCGCTGGAAGTCTGGAAGTACGAGAAGTTCTTCGGCCACCTCCCGCCGGGCTTCGTGCCGCCGGGCGCCGCCCAGCCCGCTGCCGCGCCGGGGCGCGTCTGCGGCCAGGGTGGGCCGTGTCAGAACGGCTGCCAGGGGCAGACCGAGGGCTGCGACCAGTGTGCGGGGGGCGAAGGGGGCCATGTCATGCCCGGTGGCGTGCCCGCCGCCGGCGCACCGGCCGGCCCGGGTGGCTCGCCGGGGCCCGCCATGGTGCCGACCACGAGTCAGTTCCGCGGCGCCGTGTCGAAGCCGGTGGTGATCTCCGACGAGGTCGTGATCCCGTAGCCGGCGGGATCGCGGCTCAGTTCGTCGCCTCGTCGACGTGGGCCTCGCCGGCATGTGCCGGCCGGTCCTCGAACTGCCCCTCGAAGATGCCGATGTCGACCGCGAAGGGGCGGACGGAGACGGAGAGCTCGCCCGCGAACGGGTAGCCGAACAGCGAGACCAGGTACAGGTTGAGCCCGATCACGAGGGCCACCAGCGATGTCAGCAGCGTCTGCAGCCGGGCGTTGCCAACGCTGAACAGTCCGGCGAACAGGACCGTGACGGCGGCACCGATGACAAGCGCCGCCCACTCGATGGCCGGGATGCCGTACTGGGCCATCGTGGCCCGTTCGCGGCGCCGGTCCCAGAGGTCGCGGACCTGCTCGAGGAGCAGCGGGAACACGGCCTTCTGCGTCTCCGTCTCGGGCTCGAACGCGTCGAGCGACCGGACGAGCTGCAGGGCCGTGCGCCGGGCCTTGACGCTCATCCGCGCCCGCTGCATCAGCTCCCACTCCTCGTGGACAACGGTGTCGGCGTAGATGCGGCAGTGATCCTGCACGCCCGTGCGGTAGGGCTCCGGCAGCCGCTCCGCGAGGAGGAAGATGTCGGCGAGGCAGTTCGACTCCTGCTGGACGATGTCCACCGCCCGCTCGAAGCGGACCATCGCGTCGACGACGATCAGGCCGAGCAGGACGGCGTACAGCGTGCCGACGATCGACAGCAGGTTGCCGGTGGCATCGTGCCCCGTGCGCAGCACCGCCTCGGGAAACAGCCGCTGCACGAGATACACGAGCAGGCCGGAAACGCAGATCCCCCCGGTGACGAACCAGATTCCCGTCCAGCAGCCGGTGAACACCATCCCAGCGTCCTTTCGCTCAGCCGAGGGTCTCGTCCGGTCCGGGGAACCGGCCCGCCTCCACGTCGGCCCGCCAGCGGGCGAGGGCGGCGGCGATCGTGCCGCCGGCATCCGCGTAGCGGCGGACGAACTTCGGGACGCGGTCCATCGACAGTCCGACGAGATCGTGCATCACGAGCACCTGCCCGGAGCAGTCGGGGCCGGCGCCGATGCCGATCGTGGGGATGGCGAGCGTCGCGGTGATCGTCGCGGCGGCCGCCGCCGGGATGCATTCGAGGACGACGGCGCAGGCACCGGCATCCGCGGCGGCGCGGGCGTCCGCCATCAGCTGGTCGATGTCGCGCTGCATCCGGTAGCCGCCGAGCTGGTGGACCGCCTGCGGCCGCAGGCCGACGTGGCCGAACACGGGGATCCCGGCGGCCGTGATCCCGGCGATCACCTCGGCCTGGCCGGCTGTGCCCTCGAGCTTTACGGCGCTGCAGCCGGTTTCCTTGAGGATCCGGGCGCACGATTCGACGGCGGTGCGGATGCCGAGATGCTGGAGTGGAAAGGGGAGATCGACGACGACGAGCGCCCGGCTCACGGCCCGGGCCACGATCTCGCCGTGATAGATCATCTGCTCGAGCGTCGCCGGGATCGTGGACGCGCGGCCGGCGACGACCATCGCCACGCTGTCGCCGACGAGCACGCAATCGACCCCGGCGGCATCGGCGAGCCGCGCGGTGGGCCAGTCGTAGGCCGTCACCATCGTGATTGGCCGGCGGTCGTGGCGGGCCGCCGCAAGGTCGCGGATGGTCAGCTGCCGGGGCGGACCCGGTCGTCCGGCGGCGGCCGTCATCGGAGACCCTTGAGGAAGTCGTCGAGGTTGGCGTCGTTCGTCGCCGGCAGCTCGTCTGGCGCGGTGAACTCGAAGCCGGTCGGTGGCTGCTCGACCGGCTCCGCCAGCGTTGGCACGGCATCGGGAAGTGCCGGCATGCCCGCATCGTCCCGCACCGCTGCCGGCGCCGGCTCCTCGACGACGCTGCCGGCCGGCGGCTCGCGGTGCGTCGCGACCGGTGCGTATTCGACCCGGAACGTCGCATCGCCGACCCGGATCACGCTTCCCGACTCGATCGTGATTGCCGCGCTGGCGGAGATCGTGTCGGTGCCGATCTGTGTGCCGTTCGTGGAGCCGAGGTCCCGGATGAAGACGGCCCCGTCCATGGCGAAGATCTCGCAGTGACGTCGGCTGACGCTCTCCTGCGGAATGCGCAGGGTCGCGTGGGCGCCGCGGCCGACGACCGCCGGCAGGGAGACGGAGACCGCCCGCGTGTGCTGCGGCGGGGAGACGAGGACGAGGCGAACTTCCATGGACGACGTCGAGCGATCGGCGGATCCGGAGGGGCGGGAAAGCGGGGCGGCAGGCTGCGGATCGGGAGGATTGCCCAAGTTTACATCGACCGGCGGTTGCTCACTACCGCCGTGGCCGTCCCGACCCGGCCGGCACAGAAACCCCGCCTTGCCCGAACGGTGACCTTGCGGCGGGTCCCCGCACCTCTATAATCGCGGGGTTCCCATGGTTCAGGAAGCCGCCGTCAGGCGACCCCTGCCCCTGCGGGTGTAGCTCAGTTGGTAGAGCACCACGTTGCCAACGTGGTTGTCGTGGGTTCGAATCCCATCACCCGCTTCGAATCACCCCGATCCGATCACGTTCGCCGCCCGGCTCCCGGGCCGCGTTCCGGCGACGTTCGCAGGCTGCGAGTGGGCCCGGGCCCGGCTTCCCGCGGTCCGGTTCCGGCAGGTCGGCCGGTGCCGATCCCGTCCTCACCAGCCTCACTCGTCCCGATCCCGTCAGTTCGCACAGTCCCTGGAGCCGCCTTCGGAACCGTCCATGTCGAGCGAAACAACCGCCGTCGCCCTGCCTGAAACCGAGACTCCGAAGCCGCTGCGGCTCGACGTCGCCATCGACAAGGTGTCCACTTGCGAGCGGCGGGTGAAGGTGACAATCCCGCCTGAGGACATCGTGCGCTACCAGGATGAGGCACTCGGCGACCTGGTGCCGACCGCCCTCCTTCCCGGATTTCGCCCCGGCCGCGCCCCGCGCCGGCTCGTCGGCAGCCGGTTCAAGTCGGAACTCTCCGACCAGATCCGCTCTAAACTCCTCACCGACGCGCTCACGCAGGTGTCCGAGCAGGAGAAGCTGACGCCGATCAGCGAACCGGAACTCGACGTCAACGCCGTCCTCATGCCCGACGACGGTCCGATGACGTTCGAGTTCTCGATCGAGGTCCGCCCCGAGTTCGACCTGCCCGCCTGGAAGGGGCTCGCGATCAGCCGTCCGGCCCGGGAGATCTCCGCCGCCGACGTCGACGAGGCGGTCATGAACCTGCTCCGCGAGCGGGGTCGGTTCATTCCGCACGACGGTCCGCCGGTCGTCGGTGACCTGATCGTGGCCGACGTCCGCTGCAGCGCCGGCGACCGGCTCCTCGCCGAGGCCGGCGAGGTGGAGATCATCGTCCGGCCCCGGCTCTCCTTCGCCGACGCCGAGCTCGCCAAGTTCGATGCCCTCGTCAAAGAGGCCCGTCCCGGCACGACCGTGACGGCGACCGTCCGCGTCTCCGACGAGGCGGCGCTGGAGGACCTGCGCGGCACGGACGTGACCGTCGAATTCAAGGTGCTGGAAGTCAAGAAGTTCGAACTGCCTCCGCTGACGCCGGCTCTGCTGGAAGAGATCGGTGGCTTCGAGTCGGAGGAGGCGGTCCGCGGGATGGTCCGCAGCCAACTGGAGCAGCAGCTGGAGTGGCATCGCCGCCGCCAGGTTCGCCAGCAGGTCGCCAGCGCCCTGACGGCCTCGGCCGGCTGGGATCTGCCGCCGGCCCTGCTGCGCCGGCAGGCCCAGCGGGAGATGGAGCGGTCGATCCTCGAGCTGCGGCGCAGCGGCTTCGACGACGACGCCATTCGCCGGTTCGTCAACGAGCTGCGGCAGACTGTCATGGCGAGCACGTCGCGGGCCTTGAAGGAGCATTTCATCCTCGAGCGGATCGCCGAGGAGGAGGGGATCAGCGACGCGCCGGCCGACTACGACGAGGAGATCCGGGCGATCGCCGTGCAGGCGGGCGAGTCGCCGCGCCGGGTCCGGGCCGGCCTGGAGCGGCGCGGCCTGATGGACGTGCTCCGCAACCAGATCATCGAGCGGAAGACGATCGACCTGGTGACGTCGCACGCCACCTTCAAGGACACCCCGTTCGAGTTCGGCAGGCCGGACGCCGAGGCCATCGACCTCGCCGTCTGCGGCGCGATCGTCGGCGAGGAGGAGATCCCCGCCGCCCGTCAGCAGGAGCCGACGGCCCGCCCTGGAGTCCGCGGCTAGAGTCCGTCCCACCCCCGCACCCTTCCCGAGACCCCGATGCACCCACGCCCCGTCGATCCGCTGGCCTCGTCCGCGTACCGCGATTACCAGCGGCAGCGCCAGATGACGCTCGGCGACCTGCTGCTCGAGAACCGGATCATCCTCCTCCAGGGCGAGATCTACGACGGCAACGCCAACGAACTGGTGATGAAGCTCCTCTACCTGCAGAGCGAGAACCGGCGCAAGGACATCCACTTCTACATCAACTCGCCCGGCGGTAGCGTGACGGCGACGATGGCGATCTACGACACCATGCAGATCCTCACCTGCCCGGTGGCCACCTACTGCGTCGGGCTCGCCGCCAGCGGCGGTGCCGTGCTCTTGGCGGGGGGCGCGAAGGGGAAGCGGTTCGCCCTGCCGCACGCCAAGGTGATGATCCACCAGCCCTACGGCCAGGTCGGCGGCCAGGTGAGCGACATCGAGATTCAGGCCGACGAGATCATCAAGACCCGGGCGATCCTCAACGAGATCCTCTCCGGGCACACGGGACAGCCGATCGAACGGATCGCCCGCGACACCGACCGCGACCGCTACCTGACGGCCAGCGAGGCGAAGGAGTACGGCCTCGTGGACGAGGTCCTGACGCGGCCCCCCGTGTCCGCAGACGAGCAGGAAGAGAAGGACTGACGCCGCAGCGCCTCCACCGACAACCATCCCCGTCCGCGCCTCCCCGTTCGCGAAAGAAGCCCATGCCCCTGATTCCCTACGTCATCGAGAAGAACGGCCGCGAAGAGCGGGCGATGGACATCTACAGCCGCCTGCTCAAGGACCGGATCGTGTTCCTCGGCAGCCAGGTCAACGACGAGGTCGCCAACGTGATCGTCGCCCAGATGCTGTTCCTGCAGTCGGACGATCCGAAGTCGGACATCCACCTGTACATCAACTCCCCCGGCGGCAGCGTCACGGCCGGGCTGGCGATCTACGACACCATGCAGTTCGTGACCTGCGACGTGGCCACCTACTGCATTGGCCAGTGCGCCTCGATGGGAGCCGTGCTCCTCACCGCCGGCGCCAAGGGGAAGCGGCGCGCCCTGCCGAACGCCCGGATCATGATCCACCAGCCGCTCGCCGGCATGGAGGGGACGGCCGAGGAGATCATGATCCACGCCAAGGAATTCAAGAACGTCAAGCAGAAGCTCAACGCGATCCTCCTCCGGCACACGGGCCATCCGTTGGAGAAGATCGAGCAGGACACGGATCGAGACCGGTTCATGTCGGCGCAGGAGGCGCTCGACTATCGGCTGATCGACGAAGTGATCGAACGGATGCCGATCACGGGAGCGTGAGCGGCTTTCCCCGGCGGAGCCGGGGCGACGAGGCATCGGAGCAGACAGGCGGGCCGCTCGCGGCCCGGTGAGGCGCAGGGAGGCGCATCATGAGGACCAGCATCCGCCACGCGTCGGCGATTCGTCAGGGCCTGTGGCTCGGTGGATTTGCCCTGCTCCTCGCGGGCTGCCGGAGCGACCTCGGGCAGCAACTGCTGGAGCGTGAGCTGCGCTACCAGGAGGATCAGATCTACCAGCTCCAGGACGAGCTCCGGGAGAAGTGCGACCGGCTCGAGCGGACGGCCGGCGAGAACACCAGCCTGCGCCGGCAGCTCGGCCTCGGCGCCGGCGACCAGGTGGCGCCGCGATCGGCGCCGGTCCGCCAGCCCGCGGCCGGAGCGGTGCCGGTGCCGCCGGCGATCGAGTTGCCCGACGGTCCCCGGTCCCCCGCGCCCCCCGTGAAGCCCGCCCCGCCCGATCTGGAGGGAGTCCCGCCGCTGCCCACGAGCGGTGCCGGCCGACCGGCGGCCCTGCCCGCCGGCGGGCTCGTCTTTCCCCCCGGACCGGCGGTCATCGATCCGGCGGCGCGGCCGGTCGAGTCGACGGCCGATGCCGCCAGCGGTCGCCGCGCCTCGTTCGACGCCCCGGCGGCGGAAGGCCGGCCGGCCCGGCTCGTCGTCAATCCGCGGCAGACGGCCTGCCTCGACGGCAGCGGCGGCGCGGGACTGCGGCTGGTGTTCGAAGTGCGCGACGACGAGGAGCGGCTCGTGGCGGCGGCGGGGGACGTGACCGTCACCGTGTTCGACGCCAGCGACGCTGCGCCCGTGGCGCGGTGGGAGATTCCGGCCGCGCATGCGGCCGGCCATTTCCGGCGCACGTCGCGGAACCGGGGCCTGCACTTCGAGTTTCCCTGGCAGGGCCGCTTCCCGGCGGGTGAGACCGTGCGGGTGGTCGTCGGCTTCGCTCCCGCGGGCGGCCAGCCGCTCGAGACCGAGGCGACGATCAGGACCCGCTGATCGTGCTCGTGCAGTAGGTCCAGAAGACCTGCAGCCAGGGGAGCGTCCACGGGTTCCACGTCGGGTAGGACGCACTGGCGACGCTCACGGCGAGCAGGGCAGCGGCCAGCAGTCGGCGCGGCCGCGTGGCGGCGAGGGCGTCGGCGGCGGGGAGCATGGCGTAGAGCCAGAGCGGCGCGAACCACAGCGCCCAGCGGAAGCCCGTGGCGGTGCCGCCGTAGTTGCGGTCCTCGAGCGGCCGCGCGATGTAGAACGCCAGGCAGATGCCGGTGGAGGCGAGGATTGCCGCCGCCAGCCAGCGGCCCTGTCCGGCGGTCTCGGGCCTGCGGGCGACCAGCAGCGTCAGGCCGGCGAGGCTCAACAGCCAGACCGGCGTCAGCGAAAAGATGCCGTGATGGCCGACCAGCACGTGAAAGGCGTAGGCGGCCTGCGACGGCTCCCCCTGGTCGATCGCGCTTTTGGGAACGGTCGGCTTCCAGTAGCTGTCGACGACGCGGTCGCCGCGGCGGAACTGGTAGTCGTACCACCCCCCTGCGACGTGCCGCTCGGTGTAGGCGGGGCGGATCGTGCCATGGGCGGCATAATTGGTGCCGCAGGCGGCCACCGCGACCAGCACGGCCGCCGGCAGCGCGGCGACGAGCGTCTGCCGCGGCGCCAGCGCGAGGAGCAGGAGACCGCCGAGCCCGCAGAACGCCAGCGCCGGCAGTTCGCAGGCGGCCATGAAGGCCGCCGCCAGGCCGGTCACGAAGAACCAGCGCCGCCGCCGCTCCCCCTCGCAGACGATCCGCAGCAGGGCGTCGACCGCCACCATGGCGGCGAAGGCCGCTGGCCAGTGATTGGTGAACGCGACGGCATAAGCCGAGAGCAGGGTACCCAGGGCGGCGGCCGTGAACACGAGCAGCCGGCCGAAGTCGGTCGTGCCGTAGCGCTCGACGATCCGGGCAAGGATCGCCAGGTAGACGGCGAACGGCACGACGTTCCAGCAGAACAGGAGGATTCGGCCCAGTTCGTGGGGGTGGCTGCCGAGCGTCTTGCCGGTCGCCCGGTGGAGCAGCCAGTAGCCGCCGGCCATGATCGTCGGCAGCAGCGGCGGCTTGCTGGAATACAGGTGGCCCTCGTCCGGTCCGGCCGCGGGTTTGCCGCGGCCGTCGTGCTTGACCATGTCGATCGTGTCCCAGCCGGGCTGCGACACGACGTCGTCGATGGCGTAGGTGCCGTGCTCGACGAGCGCCCGCACGGTACACCAGCGGCTCCGATCGTTGCCGCTGAGGAACGGCCGCTGCAGGCTGCGGAGCCGCGGCGCGCCGTCCGGCCCGGCTTGCTTCCGTGCCTCCTCGTTGAGGTGCCGCTCCAGCCGGATCATGTCGACGGAGTTCACGGCCCCGAGCCGGCCGGCGCTGGTGCCCACGGCGACCGCCGTGACGAGCAGGTACACCCCACGACGCAGTGCCGCACGCGGATCGGCAGCCGGCGTGGGCGTGGGCGTCATGACGGGGGTGCCGGGCGGGTGTGGACGCGGCCGCGGGAAGCGTGTCCGGTCCGGGTCAGAGTCCGGGTTATAGTTGGGCCGGCTGGTTTCGGCCACCAACCTTCCGACCGCGGCGCCGTCATGTCCCCCTCGATCTCGTTCGTCATCCCCTTCGTCGACGAGGAGCCGACGCTCGCCGAACTCTGCGCGGGGATCGCCGCTGCGACTGGGCCGACGGGCCGGTCGTTCGAGATCATCCTCGTCGACGACGGCTCCCGCGATGCCGGCGCCGCCCGGGCCGCCGAACTGGCCGCCAGCCATCCGGGCGAGGTGCGGCTCATCGAGCTGCGCGGCAACTTCGGCAAGAGCGCCGCCCTGGCCGCCGGCTTCGAGCGGGCGCGCGGGGAGATCGTGTTCACGCTCGACGCCGACCTGCAGGACGATCCGCGCGAGATCCCCCGGTTTCTCGCCGCGATCGACGACGGCCTCGACGTCGTCAGCGGCTACAAGAAGACCCGGCACGACCCGTGGCACAAGGTCCTCCCCTCGCGAATCTTCAACTGGCTCGTCCGCCGGCTCACCGGCGTGCGGCTCCACGACATCAACTGCGGCTTCAAGTGCTACCGGGCCGAGGTGCTCCGCGACGTGCGGCTGTACGGCGAACTGCACCGCTTCATTCCGGCCCTGGCCGCCATGAACCGGTTTCGCGTCGGCGAGATCGTGGTCGAGCACCATCCGCGTCGGCACGGGGTCTCGAAGTTCGGTGCCGGCCGGTTTTTCCGCGGCCTGATGGACCTGCTGACGGTGGCGTTCCTCTCCAAGTATCTCCGCAAGCCGCTCCACTTCTTCGGCTGGATCGGCACGCTCTTGTTCCTTGCCGGGCTGGCGATCTGCGGCCACCTGACGGTCGTCTGGTTATCCGGGCAGAGCATCGGCCAGCGGCCGCTGCTCACGCTCGGCGTGCTGTTGATCGTGATCGGCGTGCAGGTCCTCGCCACGGGGCTGATCGCGGAGCTGGTAGTGCACGTGGCGGGGGACCGGCGGCCGTACCGGGTGCGGCGCACGGTGGGCTTCGACGGCGACCGCGGCTGAGCGGCGGGTGCGGGCGACCAGACGGGGCTGCCCGTACCCCGTTCGTCGGACGTTCGCGGATGTCGGCCGTGTCCACGGGAACGGGGCTGCCCGCACCCCGTTCGCCGGACGTTCGCGGATGTCGGCTGTGTCTACGGGAACGGGGTTGCCCGCACCCCGTTCGCCGGACGTTCGCGGATGTCGGCCGTGTCTACGGGAACGGGGCTGCCCGCACCCCGTTCGCCGGACGTTCGCTCCGGCCATCCTGGCCTTCGCTCACTCGGACCTGCCTGCGCTCCGGCATCCTGCCTGCGCTTGGCAGCTCACGCCGGCTCACGGGGCACGGGCAACCCCTTTCGCGCCCAAAAAACCGGCGAGCGTAAGCCGGCGCCGACGCCGTGTCGGCGGCGCCGGCGCGACTGCTAGCGCGACTGCCAGCGCGACTGTCAGAGCCCGCGGTCTTCGAGGAAGTTGAGCAGGTCGGCGACACGGTTGGAGTAGCCCCACTCGTTGTCGTACCAGCTCACCACCTTGACGAAATTCCCCAGGCCGATCGTGTCGACGGCCGAGAAGATCGAACTGTGCGGATCCCCCTTGAGATCGGTCGAGACCAGCTCCTTCTCGGTGTAGCGGAGAATCCCCTTCAGCGGGCCCTCGGCCGCCTTCTTCATCGCCGCGTTGATGTCGGCCGGAGAGGCGTCCTTGGTGAGCAGCGCCGTGAAGTCGACCACGCTCACCGTCGGCGTCGGCACGCGGAACGCCATGCCGGTGAACTTCCCCTGCAGGGCCGGAATCACCAGGCCCACCGCCTTCGCGGCGCCGGTGCTCGAGGGAACGATGTTCAAGGCCGCTGCCCGGGCGTCGCGCAGGTCCTTGGCCGCCGTGTCGACCGTCTTCTGCGAGTTGGTGTAGGCGTGGACCGTGGTCAACAGGCCGCGGTCGATGCCCCACGTCTCGTGGAGCACCTTGGCGACCGGGGCCAGGCCGTTGGTCGTGCAGGAGGCGTTGGAGATGACGTGGTGCTTCTTCGGGTCGTACATCTCGTTGTTCACGCCGAGCACGAGCGTCAGGTCCTCGTTCTTGGCGGGGGCCGAGATCACCACCTTCTTCACGCTGTCACGCCGGTGGGCGGCCGCCTTGGTGGCGTCGGTGAAGAAGCCGGTGCTCTCGACGACGATCTGCACGTCCTGCGAACCCCAGGGGATCGCCCCCGGATCCTTCTCGGCGAAGACTTGGATCTTGTGGCCGTCGACGAACAGGTCGTTCCCCTCGTGGCCGACCTTCCCCTTGAAGGGACCGTAGTTGGAGTCGAACTCCAGCAGGTGGGCATTGGTCTTGGCGTCGGTGAGATCGTTGAGGGCGACGACCTGGACGTCGCCGTTGAGGCCGTACTTCTCGTAGATCGCCCGGTAGGTGAGGCGACCGATGCGGCCGAAACCGTTGATGCCGACGCGAATGGGCACGAGAAAACTCCTGGAGGTGGAAAGCGGGCGCGACCCCGACGGGGCGGAGGAATATACACCGTCCCGCGGCGGCCGCTCAATCGGGTGCCCGGACCGGGCTGGGCTGCGCGAGTGACGGGCCGAATCTGCTACGCTGCGGGAATCCCGCCATGCCCCCGCCCGTCATCGAACTCCACGACGTCCGCAAGTCGTTCGCCCTCCCGGGGGGCGAGACCGTCACCGTGCTCGACGTGCCCCGGTTCGCGGTCGCCGCCGGCGAGCAATGCGCCCTCGAGGGGCCGAGCGGCTCCGGCAAGTCGACGCTGCTCCATGTCATCGCCGGCATCCTCCGGCCCGACGCCGGGAGCGTGCTCGTCGAGGGCCGCGACATCTGCCGGCTGCCCGAGGCGAGCCGCGACCGGATCCGGGCCGACAAGATCGGCCTCGTGTTCCAGCAGTTCAACCTCCTCCCCGGGTTCACCGCCCTGGAGAACGTGCTCGTGGCGATGTCGTTCGGCTCGGCCCGCGCCGACCGCGGCCGGGCCGCCGACCTGCTCGCCGCCGTGGGCCTCGGCCACCGGCTCCACCACAAGCCAGGGGCGCTCTCGATCGGCCAGCAGCAGCGGGTGGCCGTGGCCCGGGCGCTCGCCAACCGACCGCGGGTGATCCTCGCCGACGAGCCCACCGCCAGCGTCGACACGGCCCACCAGGCGCAGGTCATTGACCTCCTCCAGACGACCTGCACCGAGCAGGGCGTGGCGCTGCTCGTCGTCACCCACTCCCCCGAGGTGGCAGCCCGCTTCCCGCGCCGGCTCCGGCTCGAAGACTTCAACCGGGCCGCGGAGGCCCACCCGGCATGAGTATTTTCGGCATCGCCTGGCGCAGCATCCGGCAGCGGCCCCTGACCAGCGGTCTGACGGCGCTGTCACTGGCCCTCGGCGTGGCCCTCGTCGTCGCCACGCTCGTCAGCGCGGGGATCGTCAAGCGGACCTTCGCCTCGGGCGCGGGCCTGGGCTACAACATGATCGTCGGCGCCAAGGGAAGCCCGCTGCAGCTGGTGCTCAACAGCGTCTACTACGTCAGCAAGCCGATCGAGAACATTCCCTGGAGCTTCTACCAGGAGTTTCTCCCTGCGGCCGAGCGGCCCGACGGCGTCGCCGGCCGCTTCGCCGGCAGCGTCGCCACGGCCGTGCCGATCTGCATGGGGGACTATTTTCAGGGCTACCGCGTCGTCGGGACGAACGCCGCCTTCTTCAGCCGGCTCACGCCCGGGTACGGCCGCACCTTCCGCTTTTCGGCCGGCGCGAATTTTCGCGACGACGATTTCTTCGCCGGCGTCATCGGGGCCAGCGTGGCGGAGAGCCTCGGCCTCCGGGTGGGCGACACGTTCGCCCCGGCCCACGGTGCCGACGACGGCAAGAAGCACGACCCGTTCCGCGTGGTGGGGATCGTCGATCGCACCGGCACGCCGGTCGATCGCGGCGTGTTCGTGAACATGGAGGGTTTTTTTCTCCAGGAGGGGCATGCCAAGCCGGCGACGGATGAAGGACCCGCTGCCGCGTCTCCCGCCGCGGCGCCGGCGACCGGCGGCAACGGTGATGCGCCCGCTCCCCTCCCGTTCGCCCAGCGCGAGGTGACCGCGCTCCTCGTCGCCAGCGCGGCGCCCCCCGGACTCCCCGCCGAAGTCATGGCGATGGGCCTGACGCAGACGATCAACGAGGGACGCGACGGCCAGGCCGCGGCGCCGGTGCTCGTGATCAGCGAACTCTTCGAACTCTTCGTGCGCCCCCTGGAGCTCGTGCTCCTCCTCGTGACGGCGCTCGTCGTCCTCGTCTCGGCGATCGGCATCCTCGTGAGCATGGTCGGCTCGGCGCTGGAGCGCAGCCGCGACGTGGCCGTGATGCGGGCGCTGGGCGCGCGGCGGACGCACGTCCTCGCGGCGGTGCTCGTCGAGGCCCTGCTGCTGGCCGTCGGGGGCGGGCTCGCCGGCTGGCTGCTCGGCCACCTGATCGTGGGCGGGATCGGCCCCTGGATCACGAAGTATTCCGGCGTGGCGGTGAGCCTGTTTTCCGCCGCCCCGCTCCAGGAACTGCTCCTCGTGCCGTTCATGATCGGCGTGGCGGTCGTCGCCGGCCTGCTCCCGGCGCTCGCCGCCTACCGCACCGACGTCGCCAAGTGGCTCTGACGCCGCGGCCGACTGGCGTTGCCCCGGCCCGTTTCAGGCCGCTAGAATTTTGTCCATGAGCACGCTGCGGCACCCACTCCTGCTTCACCTCGTCATCGTGGTCGTGGCCGGCGCCGCGGCCCTCCCGGCCCGCGCCTGCCCCTTCTGCTCGGCGGTCTCGCTGACCTTCGCCCAGGAGATCGAGCAGAGCCAGGCGGCCGTCATCGCCCGGCTCGTCGAGCCGCCGCCGGCTGGCGCCCTCAAGCCGCGGGCCGACGGCCCGCTCCCCAAGGGGAAGTTCCGGGTCGAGCAGGTGCTCAAGGGGGGCAGCCTCGTCGCCGACGCGGGGCACGCCGGGCCGGACGGGAAGCCGATCGAGGCGATCATGCTCGACGACAAGCCGGTCGGCAGCCTGTTCCTCCTGCTCGGGATCGAGCCGCCGAACCTGGTCTGGTCGAGCCCGATCAGGGTCAGCGACCGGGCCGTCGCCTACCTCGAGAAGCTCGAGTCGCTGCCGGCCAAGGGGCCGGACCGGCTCGCCTTCTTCCAGCAGCACCTCGAGGACGCCGACGATCCACTGGCCCGTGATGCCTACGACGAGTTCGCCATCGCCCCCTACGAGGACGTGCGCGGCCTGAAGGACCGGATGGATCCGGCCCGGCTGCTGGGCTGGATCGAGAATCCGAAGGTCCAGGCCAACCGGCGCCGGCTCTACGCCACGATGCTCGGCGTCTGTGGCGGCGCGGCCGAGGCGGAACGGATCAGGCTGATCCTCGCGGGGCTGGACCGGGACGGAAAAAACTTGTCTCCCGAGCAGGCCGAGGTGCGCAGCGGCCTCGACGCCCTCATCGCCTGTTATGTCACGCTCGCCGGCCCCAAGGCGCTCGACCTCGTCGACCGGCTGTTTCTCAAGCGCCAGGAACGCGAGATCCCCTTTGCCGAGACCTACGCCGCAGTGATGGCGTTGCGGTTCCTGGGGGAGGAATCGACCGTGGTGCCGCGCGAGCGTCTGCGGAAGTCGCTTCGGCTCCTCCTCGAGGAGCCGAAACTCGCCGACCTCGTCGTGGCCGACCTCGCCCGCTGGCAGGACTGGGAGGTGATCCCGCAGCTCGTTGCCATCTTCAGGAACGCGCAGGCCGACAACATCTTCGTGCGTGAACCCATCGTGAACTTCCTCCGCGCCTGTCCGCTCCCCGAAGCGGCCGCCGCGATCAAGGAACTGGAGAAGATCGACCCCGAGGCGGTCCGCCGGGCGGCGACGCTGGCCGGTCTGACCGGGGCGCTCGCCCCCGCCCAGGCCACCACCGACGCGGGCGGGCCCGGCGCCACTCCGGCGGTCGCGACGGAGGGCGCGGAACCGGAGGACGACAACTCCGGAGCGTCACTGCCAGCGGCGCCCGCATCCCCGGCGCGGCTCGAGGAGGATGCCGCCCTGGCGCGGCAGGTGCCGGACGTGAAGGCCGACGAGGAGCCGACCGACGACGAGCCGGCCCCGGCAACGCTGGCCCCCAGTCCGTCCCGGTCTGGGAAGCGGCTTCTCTGGCTCGTCTGGGCGCTGGCCGTGGCCGTCGTCGCGGTCGCGTCGCGGGCCGCCCTGCGAAGTCGGGGAGCGGCCGCGGCCACGCGGTAGAATGTCGGCGGGGATTCGTCCTCGCAGCGGCAGCCAGTGCGCCGAAAGAGAATGTGCCATGTCCAGCGCCACCACGCCCAGCGGACTGTTCGACGCGCCGCCGCGGCCGGCTGACGCGCCGCCGTCGTCCGCACCCGCCGACGACTACCGGTCGCTCTCCGGGGCGGCGATCGCGGCGTCCGTCGTCGCCCTGTTGTCGCCGTTGGCGTTTCTCGACTGGTGGCTGCTGGCGTTGCCCGTGGTCGGCGTCGTGCTCGCCGGCATCGCGCTAGGCGACATCGCCCGGCGTCCCGACGTGCTCGCGGGCCGGCGCATGGCGCTGGCGACGGTGGCCTTCGGTGCCGCGATGTTCGTCGGCGGTCTCGTCTGGCAGGTCAGGGGCTACGCCGCCGAACTGCCCCCCGGGTTCACGCGGATCAACTACGCCCTGCTCCAGCCGGAGCCGGGCCTGCCGACCGACACCATCCCGGAGTCGGCGGTGGCCTTCGACGGCCGTGACGTGCTCCTCAAGGGCTACATCTACCCCACGCAACGCCCCGACGGGATCAGCGAGTTCATCCTCTGCCGGGATCAGGGGGATTGCTGCTTCGGGGGCAAGCCCAAGATCAGCGATCGGGTCCGCGTCCAACTGGCCGACGGCGCTGCGATCAGCTTCTCGCAGCGGCTGACGAAGGTGGCCGGGCGGTTCGCCGTCCGGCCGGTCGCCGCGCCGGACATGGGCGGCGGCGTCCTCTACCACATCGAAAACGCCCGCGTGCGGTGACCACGAGTGCCACGGATGGCGAGATCTTCGGCAGCGATCGGCGCGGTGCTGCTCCTCGGCTTCGCCGGCTGCGGCGGCGCCCCTGTTGCCACGACCGCGGTGCCGGCCGTTGACGTCGCAGCGCCGTCCTCCGCCGCCGAATCACGGCCCGCCGAACCGCGGCCCGGAGATCCACGGCCCGGAGATCCACGGCCCGGAGATCCACGGCCCGGAGATCCACGGCCGGCAACGCCGGCCCAGGCGGAGCCCCACGGCGCGCCGCCGCTGGAGATCACGTTCGACGACATCAAGCTCGACATGCAGAAGGGGGACCCGTTCACCCGCGACCTCCTCCCCCGGCGGGTGACCGATCTGGAGCGGCGCCGGGTGCGGATCCGCGGCTACATCCTCCCCAGTTTTCAGCAGTCGGGGATCGAGCAGTTCGTCCTCGTGCGCGACAACCAGGAGTGCTGCTTCGGTCCTGGCGCGGCGCTCCACGACTGCGTCGTGGTCCGGATGCGACCGGGCAAGAGCACGACCTTCTCGATCCGCCCCGTGGCGGTCGCGGGCACGTTCCGCGTCGAAGAACTGCGCGGGCCCGACGCCAGGCACCTCGCCATCTACGCCCTCGACGGCGAGGAAGTCCGCTAGGCACGAGCGGGCCCGGCGGCAACCGGCGTGTCGGCGCGGCGGCGGCGGCTTGATAGCATGTCACCCAGCGAGGCGCCGATGCTCCCGTCGATCAAAGATTTTTTCTGGCTCTACGACCTGCCGCCCTTCAAGGCGACGGGCCTGTTCGTGCTCGCCTTCGTCGGCTTCTACTGGATCGGGTCGATCTTCGTCCGCCCCCTGTTGCGGCCGTTCGTCCGCAACACGCCGGGGCAGAACGACATCGTCGGCTACGTGCTCTCCTGCTTCTGCGTGTTCTACGGCCTGCTCCTCGGCCTGATCGCCGTCACCGCCTACCAGAACGTCTCCGACGCCGGCGAGAACGTGACCCGCGAGGCGGCCGCGCTGTCGGCGCTCTACGAGGACGTCTCCCGGTACCGCGAGCCGCACGGCCAGAACCTGCGCTGGCTGCTCCGCGACTACACCCGGTACGTGATCAACTACGCCTGGCCGCTGCAGCGCCAGGGCATCATCCCCGAGGAGGGCACGATCCGCGCCGAAGCCTTTCACGAGAGACTGCTCGAGTTCCAGCCGCAGACGCCCTCCGAGGAGATCGTCCACGCCGAGGCCCTGCGGCAGTTCAACAACTTCCTCGAGTGCCGGCGGATGCGGCTGTACTCGGTCCACGCCGCGCTGCCGGCCTCGATGTGGTACGTGATGCTGATCGGGGCGGTGCTCAACATGGCGATCTGCTGGCTGTTCGACATGCGGTTCGTCACCCAGCTCGTGCTCGGCGGGATCCTCGCCGCTTACCTCGGCGTGATGATGCACCTGATCTTCGACATGAACCATCCGTTCCGCGGCGACGTGAGCATCTCGGCGGAGCCATTCGAAGTCCTCTACAAGCGGATGAACGAGGAATGACGCCTCCGCCCGTGCCCCCTTCCGCCGCCGGCCAGCAGCCGCTCACCCGCCGCGCGGCGGTCGCGCGGGGCACGGCCGCCACGCTGGCCGCCGTCCGGGCGCTGGCCCCCGGCGTGTTCGTCGGCTGCTCGCTGGGCGTGCCGGCGCGGCAGTCCGAGGTGACGCTCGGCCTGCTCCACTCGCAGACCGGCCCCTTGGCGATCAGCGCCACGTCGCTCCGCGACATCGAACTGCACGCCCTGGAGCAGATCAACGCCGCCGGGGGCATCCTCGGCCGGAGGATCGTCGCCCTGGCGCCCAATCCCCGCTCGCGGCCGGAGCTGTTCGTGAAGCGGACAAGGCAGCTCGTCGAGAAAGGCGTCGTGGCCGTGTTCGGCTGCTGGACGAGCCTGAGCCGCAAGACCGTCCTGCCGATCTTGGAGGAGGCGAAGAAGCTCCTCTTCTACTCGGTCCAGTACGAGGGGAACGAGTCGTCGCCGTACTGCGTCTACGGCGGGACGTTGCCCAACCAGCAGATCCTCCCGTCCCTCGACTGGCTGCTCGGCAAGGAGGGGGGGGAGCGGAAACGGATCTTTCTCGTCGGCAGCGACTACGTCTTCCCGCGGACGGCCAACTTCTTCGTCAAGAAGTATCTCAAGACGAAGCCGGGCGCGACGGTCGTCGGCCAGGCCTACGTGCCCCTCGGCGACCGCGACTTTTCCGCGGTCGTCAACAAGATCCAGGCCAGCGACGCCGACTGCGTCCTGAACACGGTCAACGGTGACTCGAACCTCGGCCTGTTCGCGGCACTCGCGGAAGCCAAGATCGATCCCGCCAAGGTGCCGGTGCTCTCAACGAGCATCGCCGAGGACGAGCTGCGCGGCCTGTTGCCGGCGCAGGTCAAGGGGCATCTGGCCGCCGCCTGCTACTTCCAGAGCCTCGACACGCCGGCCAACCGGGAGTGGGTGCAGGGCTTCCGCGACGCCTTCGGCTTCGACCGCGTGACCGGCGACCCGATGGAGCCCGACTGGTGCCTGCTGCACCTCTGGAAGATGGCCGTGGAGAAGGCGGGGTCGTTCGAGACGGAGGCGGTGCGGCAGGCGTTCCGCGACGGGCTGGAATTCGCCGGTCCCGGCGGCATGGTGCGGCTCGATCCCAAGACCCAGCACACGACGAAGCGGTTCCTCATCGGCCGGATTCGTTCCGACCGGCAATTCGACATCGTCCATCAGTCCGCCGGACCGATCGACCCGGATCCCTATCCGCAGGTCGCCTTCCCCGGCTGGTCGGTGGACTGGACGAAGGGGGGCGTGACCCGCGGCGCGGAGGTCGACATCCATGGCGAAGTTTGACGTCGAGTCGAGCGAGGGCATGCGCTGGGTCCGCGTCGATCTCGACGCCGACGACGTGCGAACGGAGCGCGGCGCCCTGAACCACATGCAGGGGGTGATCGCGATGGACGTGCCCCTGCCGTCGCTCCAGGCCTGGTGGGTGTCGTTGTTCTCCGACGAGTCGCCGATCCGGCCCAGGTATGCCGGCACGGGGAGCGTCTGGCTCGACTCGACGCTCGGCGGCTACCACATCATGCGGGTCAAGAAGGGCGAGCGCTGGATCCTCGACACCCGCTGCTTCTGGGCCAGCGACGGCGAGGTCCGGCTGGCGATCCACCGGGAGTCGATGTGGACGTCGTGGTGGGCCGACCAGGGGCTGTTCTGGTACAAGACCGCGGTCACGGGGACGGGGCAGGTGGTGCTCTCCGTGGACGGGCCGGTCGAGGAGGTCGAGCTCAAGGACGACCGGCTGGTGACCGACGGGGCGTTCGTGGTTGCCAGAACGGAAGGCATCCGGCTGCGCATTCGGCGGCCCGCCCGGTCGCTGTTCAGCTACTGGATGTCGGGGCAGAAGCTCGCCTACTCCTACGAGGGGACGGGCCGACTGCTGCTCTGCACCGTCCCCTTCTGGCGGCAGCGGATGCAGCGCGAGCGGGGCCTCGACCCGCTCTACGCCTGACGGATGGCCCGGCGGCCCGGCGTAGTTTCCCCGGCGTGGCTGCCTGGCAGGAACCACACCGGCGACGAAACCAGCCGGGTGGCGGAGCGGGAGGCTCGATTCGATGCGCGACAGGCATGACAGGCCGTCGGTTCGGTGTTGCATGGGCGGGAGCCTGGCCATGGGCGGGAGCCTGGCGATCGTCGGTCTCATCTCGGTCCTGGCGACGGCCTGCCCGTTCTGCGGAGTCGTCGGCCGGTCGCTCGCCGAGCGGCGTGACACGGCCACCGTGACGGCGGTCGGGGAGGCAGCCGGGCCGGCGATGCGGGACGCCGACGGACTCCTTGGGCAGCCCTTCACGCTCCGGCAGTCGCTGCGCGGAACGCTGCCGGGCGGAAACGCGCCCGTCACCGCCCGGGTCGATGGGCCCGTCACCGGGTTGGCGGTGCTGTTTGGAACGGGGCTCGGGGATGGTGCGGCGGGCCGCTGGGAGGCGATCGCCGCAGACGAGGCTTTGCTTGCGCACGTCGCCGCGGCGCCGGCGATCACGGTGCCGGCGGCCCGGCGGCTCGCCTGGTTCGCGCCGCGGCTCGAGCATCCCGACCGGCGGATCGCCGAGGATGCGTTCACGGAGTTCGGCCTGGCGCCGTTCAACGCGGTCCGTGAAGCGACCGGCCGTTTCGATGCCGGCGCGCTCGCATCCTGGGTCGTCGATCCCGGCATCGACCAGCGCCGGCGGGGCTTTTACGGGCTGGCGCTCGGCATGGTGGCGGCACGGGAGCACGACGCCGCGCTGCGGGCCCGAATGACCGCAATCCTGCGCGGGGCGATCGAGCGGCCCGCGACCGACGTGCGGGCGGGCTTCGACGGGCTGCTGGCCGGCCTGCTCGTGGCCGAGGGGGGCCCTGCCCTGGAGTGGATCGTCGCCCGCGGGCTCTGCGGGCCGGAGACGCGGGCCGGCGATGCGCGTCACGCCTTGGCGGCGCTCCGCTTCGCATGGGAGGATCTGGCCGAGACGGTTCCGCGGGCCGCGGTGGCCCGGGCCACGGGCCAGCTCGTGGACAACCCCGCTGTGGCCGCCGACGCCGTGATCGATCTGGCCCGGTATCGGGCGTGGGACGAGGTCGATCGGGTGGCGGCTGCCTGGGGCCGATTTGGCGGCGACGACCCGCTCGTCCGGCGGGCGGTGGCCGGGTATCTCTCTGCCTGTCCTCTGCCGACGGCCCGGGCCCAGTTGGAGCGGCTGCGGGAGGCCGAGCCCGACCGGGTCCGGCAGGCCCTCGAGGCGTCAGCCTTCCGCTGACAGCTCGCGACGACGCGCCCCTCCCCCCGGGCACGGCAAAAACCCGCGAAAGCCCACGAGCCGGGCCGGAAAGGACAGGCACTTTTCCGGGGAAAGGACAGGCACTTTTCAGACCCCGTGACCAAAGGGCTCCGGGCCGCCATGAATTTTCCCGCATCCGCAGGGGCGGCCGATGCGAAATGCTCTGCGTTGGGACATACTTCGAAAGCCGACCGCAGGTAGATCCGCCCGCGCCATCCATCGCCTCCCCCCGGCGCTCCAGCCCGGACCAAAAACCACGACCCCAGACCCACGAGGAACCCCATGGCCACCGTGTCCGCCGCCGACCCCGCCGCCAAGCTCAATGATGACGACGTCGCCGCGATCAACCGGCTCGGCGGCGTCTATCAGCGGCTCAAGAAGGAGCTCGGCCGCGTGATCATCGGCCAGGAGGAGACGATCGAGCGGCTCACGATCTGCCTGTTCGCCCGCGGCCATGCCCTGCTGATGGGCGTTCCCGGCCTCGCCAAGACGCTGCTGGTCAGCAAGCTGGCCGAGACGGTGTCGCTGAAGTTCAACCGCATCCAGTTCACGCCCGACCTGATGCCGATGGACATCACCGGCACCGACATCCTCCAGGAGACGGCCGACGGCCGCCGGGAGTTTCACTTCGTTCCCGGGCCGGTGTTCGCCAACATCGTGCTCGCCGACGAGATCAACCGGGCCCCGCCGAAGACGCAGGCGGCGATGCTCGAGGCGATGCAGGAGCACAAGGTCACGGTCGTCGGCAAGACGTCGCAGCTCGATCCGCCGTTCTTCGTGCTCGCCACACAGAATCCGGTCGAGCAGGAAGGCACCTATCCGCTGCCCGAGGCCCAGCTCGACCGCTTCATGTTCCTCATTGAACTCGACTATCCGAACGAGGAAGAGGAGGTGATGATCGCCCGGAGCACGACGGGGAACTCGATCCCGTCGCTGGAGCACGTCCTGAACGCGGCCGAGATCATCGACTACCAGCAGATCGTGCGCCGCGTGCCGGTGCCGGACCACATCTACCATTTTGCCGCCAAGCTCGTGCGCAAGACGCGGCCGCGCGGCGAGACGGCACCCGCCTGGCTCAAGCCGCTGGTGTCGTGGGGTGCCGGGCCACGGGCCGTGCAAAACCTGATCCTCGGGGCCAAGTCGCGGGCGGCGCTCGCCGGCAGCTACATGGTCCGGCTCGAGGACATCGAGTCGGTGGCGACGCCGGTGCTCACGCACCGGCTGATCACCACGTTCGCAGCCCAGGCCGAAGGGATCGACGCCAAGCAGATCGTCGGCCGGCTGGTGAAGGAAACCGTCGCGGAGCAGGTGGGCTGAGCCACCGGAGGGGGCCGCGGGTATGAACAGCGAACGCCAGACGAGGAGTTTTCTCGATCCGCAGGTGCTCTCGCGGCTCGCGAGCGTGCCCCTGCTCGCCCGCCAGCCGATGATCGGCGGCGTGTCGGGGCGGCACGTCAGCCCGCACCGCGGGTCGAGCGTGGAGTTTGCCGAATATCGCAAGTACGTCCCCGGTGACGACCTGCGCCGGCTCGACTGGCGGGCCTTCGGCCGCTCGGACCGGTTCTACGTCAAGGAGTACGAGGCCGACACCAACCTGCGCTGCTGCTTCGTGCTCGACACGTCGGGGTCGATGAACTTCGGCGCCGAGGGGCGGATGACGAAGATCGACTATGCGCGGCGGATCTGCGCCTCGCTTGCCTACCTCGCCTCCCAGCAGGGAGACGCGGTCGGCATCTCCTGCGTGGCCGACGGCATCGTGCGCACGCTGCCGCCGCGGCGCAGTGCCGCCCACCTCCGGCTGCTGTTCGACATCCTCGAGGAGGCACAGCCGGCCGGTCCTTCCCGGCTCCCCGAAGTGCTCCATGAACTCGCCGAGACGATCCGCCAGCGGGCCCTGGTCGTGATCGTCTCCGACCTGTTCATGGACCCGGCGGTCCTGTCGTCGAGCTTCAGCCACCTGCGATTCCGCCGGCACGACGTCTCGGTCTTCCATCTTCTCGATCCGCAGGAGATCGGCTTCAAGTTCCAGCGGCCGACCCGGTTTCTCGACATGGAGGGGGGCGGCTCGATCTTCACCGACCCGGTGGACATCGCCGACCGCTACCACCAGGCGGTGACCGGGTATCTGGAGGGGATGAAGAAGGTGGTGCTCGAATCGGGCGTCGACTACCACCGCGTGCTGACCGACGAGAATTACGAGCAGTTGCTGGCGCGGTTTCTCGTCGCCCGGGCGGCAGGAAAGGGGCTGCGATGAACTTCCTCCAGCCGCTGATGCTCGCGGCCCTGCCGCTGGTGAGCCTGCCGCTCATCATCCACCTCATCAACCAGCGCCGGTTCCAGACCGTGCCCTGGGCGGCGATGATGTTCCTGATGACGGCCAAGGCCCTGTCCCGCGGCTACTCGCGGCTGCGGAACTGGCTGATCATGGCGATGCGGATGGCGGCCATCGCGGCCCTGCTCTTCGCCGTCGGCCGGCCGCTGTCGCGCGGCTGGCTGGCCCTCGCCGGCGGCGCCCGTCCGGACCTCGCCGTCGTGATCCTCGACCGCTCGCCGTCGATGCAGCAGCGGAGCAGCGAAGCCGCCGACACCAAGCTCGAGACCGGCCGCCGCCAGCTCGTCGAGTCGCTGCAGACGCTCGGCGCCTCGCGCTGCGTGCTGTTCACCGACCCGGCGGCGAAGCCGATCGAGCTGACGGGGCCCGCCCAGATCGCCGACCTGCCGGTCGCCGGCCCCGCGGCCGCCGCGGCCGACATTCCCATGCTCATGCAGTCGGTCTACGACTACGTCGTGGAGAACAGGGCCGGCACCACGGAGGTCTGGATCTGCTCCGACCAGCGGCAGAACGACTGGTCGCCGGAGAATGGCGTCTGGGGCGGCCTCCGCGACGCGTTCGCGAAACTCCCGCAGCAGGTGCGGTTCCAGCTTCTCTCCTACGACGAGCCGGCGACCGACAACGTGGCCGTGCGCGTGACGGACACGAAGGTTGAGAAGCGCGGGGCAGACAGGGAGCTGCTCGTCACGGTCGCCACGTCGCGGCTCGCGTCGGGCGACAAGAAGACCCTGCCGCTCCGGTTCGAGATCGGCGGCGTCGCCTCGACCGTCGAACTCGAGCTCGTCGGCCGGGAGGCCGTCCTCAAGAACCATGCCATCCCGCTGGAGCGGGCCGCCGGCAGCCGTGGCTGGGGCAAGGTCTCGATCCCGGCCGACTCCAATGCCGCCGACAACGAGTTCTACTTCGTGTTCGACGAGCCGGCGTTGCGGAAGACGCTCGTCGTCGCCGACGACCAGCAGTCGCGTCGGACCCTGTCCCTGCTCGCCGGGATTCCGCCGGAGAAGGGGCTGCAGGCCAAGGCCGACGTGATCGGCCCCGCCGATCTGGTGACGGCCGACTGGGAGGGGACGGCGCTGCTTCTCTGGCAGGCCGACCTGCCCGAGGGGAAGGAGGCCGATCTGGTGAACGAGTTCGTGAACCGCGGCGGCCGGGCGATCTTCTTCCCCCCGGAGAATCCCGCCCAGCGGACGTTCGCGGGGATGTCGTGGACCGACTGGACGGCGCACGGTCAGCCCATCCGTCCCGCCCCCTGGCGCAACGACCAGGACCTGTTCGTCAACACGCTCTCCGGTGGGGCGCTGCAGGTGGGCGATCTGAAGATCCTGCGGTCGTGCGGCGTCGCCGGCGACCACGTCACGCTGGCGCCGCTGGAGTACACCGACGTCACCGGGGCGCCGGTCACAAGCCCTTTGCTGGCCCGGGCCTCCGATGGCAGCAACGCCATCTACTTCTGCGGCACGACGCCGAACGCCCGGGATTCCACGCTGACCCGTGACGGTATCGTGCTCTACGCGATGGTCCAGCGGGCCATCGATCGTGGGCTGGCGTCGCTGGGCAAGTCGCGGCAGATGGACGCCGGCTCCATGGCCTCGTTTCTCGCCGACGACAAGGCGGGCTGGAGCCGGCTGGCCGGGCCGGCCGATGCGCTCTCGACCGAGATGGGTCTGCACGCCGGCGTGTTCGCCAACGGTGAACGGCTCGTCGCGGTGAATCGTCCGGCAGCCGAGGACACGGCCGAGATCACCGGCAATGCCCGGATCGACGAGGTGTTCGGCGACCTGCCGTTCGCCCGGCTGACGGGCAGGGCGGGGAGTGCCGACAGCCTCGTCCAGGAGATCTGGCGGGCGTTCCTGATCGCGATGATGCTCGCACTGATCGCGGAGGGGCTGCTCTGCCTGCCGCGGTCGGCGGCCGCCGAGCGGTCACCCTTCCAGGGCATGCGCCCGCTGGAGGCCGCCGTATGAACCTGTCGGCCGTCGCCTTCCCGTTCTGCGATCCGCTGTTTGGCGCCGCCACGGTGACGCAGTTCCAGGGCTTCCGCTTCTTCACCACGTTCTGGACGCTGGCCGTGTCGCTGGCGCTCGTCGCCCTGACCGCCTGCATCTGCCTCGTCGCCTGGCGCCGCAGCGGCTACGCGCTCTTGCAGGGGCTCCTCGAACTGCTGCGGTTCGGGATCGTGGCCCTCGTCGCGGTGCTCCTCAACCAACCGGAGTGGGTGCAGGAATACAAGCCCACCGACAAGCCGACGATCGCCGTCCTCCACGACGCCTCGCCGAGCATGGACACGAGGGACGTGGTGCTGACAGGCACCGCGCCGGGGGCCGGCGTCCCCACGACCCGGCGCGAGGCGGCGGCGCCGCTGACGGCCGGCGAGTTCTGGAAGCCGCTCGCGGACCGGTTCAAGGTCGAGGTGGCCGAGTTCTCCCCCGTCGATGCCGCGGCGAGCGACTACGGCGCGCCGCTCGGCAGCGCGGTCGAGCGGTTCAGCCAACTGCAGGCGATCGTGCTGGTCGGCGACGGCGACTGGAACAAGGGGGATGCCCCGAGCGATGCCGCTCAGCGGCTGCGGCTGGCGAACGTCCCGGTGCTGACCGTGGCGGTCGGCAGCCCGACGAAACTCCCCGACGTCGAGCTCAAGAGCCTCGACATCCCCAGCGTCGGCGTCGTCGGCAAGGCGGTCCGGGTGCCGTTCACGATCGAGTCGTCGCTGCCGACGGAGCGGGTCGTCGTCGTCGAGCTCAAGCCGAGCAAGGGCCCGGCCGTGCAGAAGCAGGTCCGGCTCCCCCCCCTCTCGACCACGACGGAGTCGATGTTCTGGACGCCCGACGGCGTCGGTGAGTACACGGTCGCCGTCTCGGTGCCGCCCCAGGACGGGGAGCTGCTCCCCGACAACAACCGGCTCTCGGCGCCGATCGCGATCCGCAAGGAGCAGCTGCAGGTGCTCGTCGTGGAGAGCATCCCACGCTGGGAATACCGCTACCTGCGGAATGCCCTGTCCCGTGACCCGGGCGTCAACGTCTCCTGCCTCCTCTTCCAGCCCGGCCTGAGCCGGCCCGGGGGCGGCAACAAGGACTACATCCAGAAGTTTCCCGCGAAGCTCGAGGAGCTTTCCAAATACGACGTCGTGTTCCTCGGAGACGTGGGGGTCGGCCCGAAGCAGCTGTCGGAGGCCGACTGCAAGCTGCTCAAGGGGCTCGTCGAGTACCAGGCGAGCGGGCTCGTCTTCATTCCCGGCTGGCTCGGCGAGCAGGCGTCGCTGGTCGGGTCGGCGCTCGAGGAGCTGTGCCCCGTCGTCATCGACCCGGTCCGGCGGGAGGGCTTCTCGACCGAGGCCCCGCGCCGGCTCGTGCTCACCGAGGCGGGCCGCAAGAGCCTGCTCACGAAGCTCGCCGACAGCGCCAACGAGAACCTGGCCGTCTGGGAGAGCCTGCCCGGCGTGCAGTGGTACGGTCCCGTGGTCCGGGCGAAGGCGGGCACGGAGGTGCTGGCCGTTCACGAGGATGCCGCCAACGAGTACGGTCGCATTCCCCTGCTGGTGACTCGACCCTACGGCGCCGGCAAGGTGCTGTACATGGCCACCGACGGCGCCTGGCGCTGGCGGAAGGGGGTGGAGGACAAGTACCACTACCGGTTCTGGAGCCAGGTGGTCCGCTGGATGGCCTACCGGCGGAACATGGCCAAAGGGGAGCGGATGGGCCTGTCGTTCGCACCCGAGCAGCCGCAACTCGGGCAGTCGGTGGCCCTCGACGCCCGCGTCTCCCAGGCCAACGGCGAGCCGCTCAGTCGCGGCGAAGTGGCGGCGCGGATCACGTCTCCGTCGGGCGTCGTGGAGACGGTTCGCTTCGCGCCCCCGGCCGGCGACGGGGCGTGGGGTGTGTTCGCCTCCAATTTCATCCCCCGCGAGCCGGGCAAGTACGCGGTGCTGCTCGGCTGCAAGGAGACGGGCGACACGCTGGAGGCCTCGTTCTTCGTCCAGGGCACAGTGGCCGAGGGCATCGGCCGGGCGGCCCGGCCGAACGTGCTCGCGGAGATCGCCCAGGTGACCCGCGGCAAGGTCGTGCCGCCGGAAGAGATCGCCTCGATCATCGATTCGCTGGCCAAGCTTCCCGAGCCGGCGCCGCGGGTGCGCCGGCTGCAGTTGTGGTGCCACCCCGTGGTTGCCGTTTCGTTGGTGGGCTTGCTGGGCCTGTTCTGGGTGCTGCGGAAGCAGCAGGGCCTGATCTGAGTTGCGACGTTCATCCCTCGTGGACGATAAGGAGCCAGCGTCATGAGCACGGTTGACCAGTCGATGGGCCAGGGCGGACGTGGCCTCGTCCTGCCGGGCGACCTGCAGGGGCGGCTGTATGCGTTTCGCGGCCTGGTCTGGAAGATCAAGGTCGCCGAGGCGGTGTGCGGGGCGATCTTCGGGGTGATGCTCGCCTACCTCGTGCAGTTCGGCCTCGACCGGGTGACGGACACCCCGCAGTGGGTGCGGCTGGCCCTGTTCGTCGGCTCGATCATCGGCTGTGCCGTGATTCCGCTGGCGATCCATCGCTGGATGTGGAACCACCGCCGGCTCGACCAGGTGGCGCGGCTCATCGCCCGTCGCTTTCCCAGCATGGGCGATCAACTCCTCGGCATCATCGAGATCGTGCGCGAGTTCGCCACGAACCCGAACGGCGGCGAGCAGGGCCGGTCGCGGGCGCTGTGCGAGGCGGCGATCGGTCAGGTGGCGGCGCAGTCGACGCGGTACGACTTCCGCCAGGCGGTGCCGCATGCCCGGCATCGGCTCTGGGGTGCGATCGCCGCCGTGCCGGTCGTGGCGGCGCTCGTGGCGGCGGCATGGGTGCCGGCCGCGGCGGCCAATGCCTGGGCGCGGCTGCTCGCGCCCTGGAAGACCGTCGAGCGGTTCACGTTCACGCGGGTCGAGAAGCTGCCGCAGGAGCTGGTCGTGCCGATCGGCGAGCCGACGCCGCTCGTGGTGGGCCTCGCCGCCGACACGCAGTGGAAGCCGGACGGCGCGACCGCCAAGCTCGGCCGGCAGCGGCCGCTGACGGCGGCGCGGGGGGACGACGGCTACGCGTTCACGCTGCCGGCCCAGCTCGACGACACGACCATGTCGCTGGCCGTCGGGGATGCCCGGGGCCGGACGAAGATCGTGCCGATGCTCCGCCCGGAGATCGAGACGGTCGTCGCCACGGTGAAGCTGCCGGAGTACCTGAAGCGCGGTGACACGCTGCAGCAGGACGTCCGCGGCGGCGCGCTGTCGCCGGTCAAGGGAAGCACGCTGACGCTGGCGGCGACCGCCACCCGTGACCTCGTGGCGGCGACGGTGGACGGCGTCGCGGTGACGCCGGAGGGGGCGACGATCCGCACCGGCGCGATCCCGGCCAAGGAGGAGTCGAGGGTTTCGCTCGAGTGGCGCGACCGGCACGGACTCGAGGGCGCGAAGCCCCTGGTGCTGCTCGTGGCACCGCGATATGACGAGCCGCCGACGGTGACGACGCTGGACGTGCCCGCCAACCGGGAGTTCCTCCTCGCCAGCGACACGCTGCGGTTCAAGATCGCCGTTCGCGACGACTTCGGAGTCCGGCGCGTGGGCATCGAGTGGGAGGGAATGAACGAGGAGGGAACGGCCCCGGACAAGGGGGACCGGATCCTGCAGGGTGGCGGTCCCACGGTCGACGCGCTCAACGACGTGGCGGCGACGTTCTGTCCCGACGCGCTGGGAGTGAAGCCGCAGCCGCTCGTGCTCCGCGCCTTCGCGGAGGACTACCTGCCGGGCCGTGGCCGCGTCTACTCGACGCCCATGATCGTGTACGTCGTCGACAAGGCCGAGCACGCCCTGCTCATCAACGAGCGGATCGGCCGCCTGCGGACGGAACTCACGGAGATCAAAGACAGGGAGCAGGACCTGTTCCAGAAGAACCTCGACATGCGGCTCAAGCCCGCCGAGGACCTGCTCTCCGACGGTGGGCGGCAGACGCTCGCGGACCAGGCCCGCGCCGAGGAGGATCAGGCGGCCCGGCTCGACTCGGCCGTCGAGAAGGGGAAGGACCTCGTGCGCGAGGCGGCGAAGAACGACGAGTTCGACCCGGCGACGCTCGACAAGTTGGCGAATGACCTGCAGACGCTGGACGAGCTGGGTGAGAAACGGTTGCCGAGCGTGGCCGAGCTGCTCAAGCAGGCGGCCAAGGCGAAGTTCGCCACCTCGGAAGGCAAGCCGAAGCCGGAGCAACTCGCAGGTGAGCCTGGCGAGGGCAAGCCTGGTGAGGGCAAGCCTGGTGAGGGCAAGCCTGGTGAGGGCAAGCCTGGTGAGGGCAAGCCTGGTGAGGGCAAGCCTGGTGAGGGCAAGCCTGGTGAGGGCAAGCCTGGTGAGGGCAAGCCTGGCGACGCCGACCCCAAGGATCCCTCCGAAGGGAACGGCAAGGCTCCGGGCGAGGACGGCAAGAATCAGGTTGACAGCGTCGCCAAGCAGGGCGGCAAGCCGGGCGATCCCTCCGATCCTGCCCAGCAGGCTCCGAAGGTCGGCAACGACAAGAACGACAAGGGCGGAGGCGAGGGTGGCAAGCCTGGCAAGCCGCCGGAGGGGATCGCACCGAGTGTCGTGGACGTCGAGTCGAGCCAGCAGCCGAAGGATCCAAATGAGAAGGGTGGCGCCGGTGGTGGTGGCAAGCCGCCGCCGCCGCGGCTCGGCCTGCCTGGAACCGTGGCCGGAGTGGCGCCCCCCAAGCAGGGCGGCGGCGGTGAGGAACCTGGCGCTGCCGAGGAAGACGAGCCGGCCGCCGAGGAGGCGCTTGCCGACGCGATCGAGGCCCAGCAAAAACTGCTCGAGGAGTTCGCGAAGGTGGCCGACGACCTGGCGAAGGTGATGGCCAGTCTCGAAGGGAGCACGTTCGTCAAGCGGCTCAAGCTCCTGTCGCGGCGCGAGCTGGCGATCGCCGGCGGCATCGCCGCGATGAAGCCGACCGGCTTCGGCAAGGCGGGCGGCCTGCCGGCCGACGTGCAGAAGCACGTTGGCGACGTCGCCGAAGCCCATGGCAAGGAGGCGATGAACCTTTCCAACATCATGGACGACCTGCAGGCCTACTTCGACCGCCGGCAGCTGCCGGCATTCCGCTCCGTGCTCGAGGAGATGAAGAACCTCGACGCGCTGGGCGGCCTGCGGGCGCTCACCGACGACATCAAGAAGGAGCCGGGGATGTCGCTGGCCCAGCTCGAGTTCTGGTCGGATACGCTCGACAGGCTGGCCGACGACCTCGTGCCGCCGCCGCAAGGCGGTGGCGGTGGTGGCGGCGGCGGCGGCGGCGGCGGCGGTGATTCGCCCCCCAGTGTGCCGCCGGAGGTGGTCCTGGAGACGATGCGGATCCTCGAGGCGGAGGTGAACCTCCGCGAGGAGACGCGGGTCGCCGAGCAGGGCCGCAAGGCGGCGACGGCCGAAGAGTTCGCGGCTGCGGGGAAGAAGCTGGGCAAGGCTCAGGACCTGCTCGCCGATCGGGTCGTGCGGATGGTCGATCGGTTGCTCGAGGAGGAGAATGGCGAGCAGGCCTTCGGCAATGAGATCCAGCTCTTCGAGAAGGTCGAGGAGGTGATGGCCGAGGCGGCCGACATCCTCCGTCGGCCCGACACCGGCAAGGAGGCGATCGGCGCCGAGACCGAGGTCATCGAACTCCTCCTCCAGGCGCAGACGCCGCCCCCCAGCGGTGGTGGCGGCGGCGGCGGTGGTGGCGGTGGTGGCGGCGGTGGTGGTGGTGGCGGCGGCAGTGGCGGCACAACACCGGGCGGCGGCGGCACCGGCACGACCAACGCCCTCGCCGAGATGCTCCGCGGCGGCGGCAACAAGACCAAGGGAGACAGTGGCACCGACAGCGAAGGCGCGAAGGAAACCGCGACCGGTGCGGCCGGCCGAGACCTGCCGGCCGAGTATCGCGACGGACTCGACCAGTACTTCAACGAACTGGAGAAACGGTCCCGATGAAACGAACGTTCATCCCGGGCGGCGCCGTGCAGGGCTTCCTCGCGCTGATCCTGCTGGCGGCGGCCGCCGGCCCTGCGGCATCCGCCGCACGGGGCCAGGTCGTCGTCCGCGGCGGCGGCAACGTGATGGTTGTTCAACGGTTCCAGTTCGGTGGTGTGGGTGGCATGCGAGGGGCTCGGCCCGTCGACGAGGGGAGCGGCCTGTTTCCTGACGACGACTTCCGCCGGATCGGCGATCCGTGGTGGGATGAGGTGGCCAAGGACGAGGCCGGCGCGGACCTGCCGGCCGTGGCCCGGGAGCCGGCTGCGGGCCTCCCCCAGTTCTTCCAGGGTGCCGACGAGCAGGCCGTGGAGAAGGCCCTCGACGCAGCCGCGCTGTCGCGCGAGCAGCGCGAGGCGCTCTTCAAGGAATCGGCCCGGCTGGCGGCGGTCACTGGGATGATGGGCCTGCGCCGCGAGCTTTCCGCAGTCCGGCAGATTCGACCGGGACTCGACGAGCAGCAGCGGTCGATCGTGCTGCTGGCTGGGCGGAAGGCGGTCCGGGAGCGGCTGGCGGCCCTCGCTGAAAAGCCGCTGACCCGTTGGACCAGTGAGCACAAGCAGGGGCTGGCTGCCGCGATCCGCGAGTCCATCGGGGCGGCCTTGGCCGCCAACGACTCCGACGAGGCCCGCGATGCCTACGTCGCCGAGGCGTCCCGCCGCGAAGACCGTCGCAAGCGGGCCGCTGTGGACGCCCTCGTCGCCGAAATCGATCGCGACATGCAACTCAGCCGCGAAGAGCGTGATCAACTCGTCAGTGGATTGACCGAGGCGTATCGTGAGGCCTGGCGGTCCGTCGCCGACCAGTACCCGCAGGGCCTCGCAGCGGGCGTGGGCATGCAGCAACTGCCCTCCGGACTCGATCGCAACGTGGAGCGGATCCTCGGCAAGCAGCGGACCGCCGAATGGCTGGCCCGGCGTCCCAACGCGGGCGGAAGGCCAGACTTCCGTGGTAACCGCGGCCTGCGGATTCGCGCCGGCGACGGGAATGGCGTGCAGGTCATCATCGAGGGTGGAGCCGTCGAGGTGGAGAAGCAGTGAGGCCCGCATGCTGACCCTCCACAAACCGGTGACGCGGACGGGGCGACTGTTTCCAGTCGTGATGCTCACGGCGTACGTGGCATGCGCGGCCGCCGTCATGTCCCGAGCCGATGAGATTGAGATCCGGCAGCCGGGCAGCGTGATGGACCTTGGAGTCTCCTTCGACCAGATGGTGTTCCGCGTCGGTGGGCCGAACCCGGTGCCGCCCGCCTTCGACACCGCGTCGCGACTCACCCCGGTGCGCAAGGCGGGCGAGGAGCGGATCGAAAAGATCCATCGCGTCGTCCAACTGTCAGCCGAACAGCGTGCCAAGCTCCGTGTCGCCATGGAGGCCGACATCAGCCGGCTCGCCGAGGAGATCGACGTGATCCGCGCTGGGTACGTTGGGCAGAAGGTTGCGTTGGGCGAGGATGGCGCCGGGCAGGAGCGGCTCCAGCAGGTGCAGAAGGATGCGGGCGAGTGCCTGCGGCTGATGGCGGCCGCCTTTGGGCCGGCCGCGTTGCTCTCGAAGGTGCTCGGCGACACGCTCGACGAACGGCAAAACAAACTCTACTCGGACGCGCTGGCAGCCCGTCGCGGAACGATCTGGAAGGCGTTGATCGGCTCCGCGCTCGAAGCCCATGACGGCGTGCTCGGCCTCACCCAGGCGCAGCACGAGGCGATCGAGGCCCTCCTCATGGCCGACGTGCCGCCGCTGGCGCTCGAATTGGCAGGGCAGCGCGGGGTCGGTGCCCCGGCGTCGCCCGCCGGCCTGGTGATCATGCGGCTCGAACAGGCGGGGCACGAGAAACTCGGGGCCCTGCTCGATCCGCGGCAGCGGGCCATCGTGGCGGCGCTCGCGAAGCAAGTGGGCGAGCCCGCCGAACTCGAGGCGCAACTCGTCGCCGGCGGCATCCTGGAGGAGAATCCATGACCGGAGGACATTCGATGAACCGTCGCCGCCCGCATGCAGCCCCCGCCCGGGGGCTGGTGCACCTGTTGGCACTGCTCCCGGCGGTGATGCCGATCGGCGCCGCGCGGCTCGCGCCGGCCGCCGAGACGCCGCTCGTGAAATACGGCGACCCGGTGCCGCGTGACGTCCGCGAGATCTACGACGCCGGCCTCCGCTATCTGCTCAAGACCCAGGCCGAGGATGGTTCCTGGAAGGACGGCCAGTCGGGACCGGGCGTGACCGGCATGCCGCTGATGGTGCTCCTCGCCTCGGGCGAGGATCCGAATTACGGCCCGTACCGCGTCCCGATCCGCAAGGCGTTGCGGAGCATGATCGAGGGCCAGGATCCGAACGTCGGCTACCTGTGCGGCACCCAGGGGGGTCATGACAGCATGTACCAGCATGGCTTCGCCATGCTCGCCCTCGCCGAGGCATACGGCGTGGTGGACGATCGTGGGCTGTGGACCGAGCCCGGCGTCAAGACGGGCGGCAAGGGTTCTGGACGGTCGATCGGTCAGGCCCTGGAAGTGGCGGTGCGCTGTGCCGTGACGAGTGCCAAGCAGAATCCGGCCGGAGGCTGGCGGTATAGCCCCGAGGCGAAGGATGCCGACACGTCGGTCAGCGGAGCGGTGCTGATGGGCCTGCTGGCGGCCCGCAACTCGGGGATCGAGGTGCCCGACGAGACGATCGACCGGGCGATCAAGTACTACGTGACGATGACCGGCGGCAACGGCCAGGTTGGCTATTCGGGGGGCGCCGGTGGCGGCAGCCCCGCCACGACGTCGATCGGCGTCCTCGTCTACTCCATCGGCCGGCGCCAGGAACTGCCGCAGTACAAGGCGGCCTCCAAGTACCTCGTCGGCATGAGCACCGGCGGGGCGCCGGGAACGGCGCACATGGGGCACGGCTACCCGGGCTACACGGAGTATTACCAGGCGCAGGCGCTGTTCCAGGCCGACGTCGAGGCGTGGCGGAAATGGAACGACGGTCTCGTCAAGCAGCTCAAGCGCATGCAGCAGAAGGACGGCAGCGTGCAACCTGGACCCCGCATGGGCGGGATGGGTGGCACGGTGGGCACATCGCTCTACCTGCTTTCGCTGGCGGTGAATTTCAAGTTCCTTCCCGTCTACGAACGGTGAAAGGGATCGTGAGGACCGCCATGCGGAAGCAGCAGGCCATCTCCGCCGCTTTGGCTCTCCTGGCAACGGCCTGCGTCGTAGCCGGGCCCGCCCCCGCCGCTGACGAGCCCCGCGAGGCGGCGGTCGCCGCGGACAATGGCGTTGCGGACCAGGCCGCCACGGACGCCAAGCAGAAGCAGGCCGAGGAGGAGGCGCGGAAGAAGGAAGCCGCGAAGCGGGAGCAGGAGCAGGTGCGAGCGAAGGCAGCAGCCGACGCCCAGGCGCTGCAGGCGGAATTGCGGAAAGTCGTCGTCACCGATCTCGATCCGGCCAGTGACGGTCCGCAGCCGCAGGGTGATCAGAAGGCCCTTCAGGTGTGGAGTCGCAAGCAGCTCATCCGCGGCCAGGCGGCCAACATGGAGCGGCAGGCGGCAGGGGAATTTCGGGGGGCGCTCGAGCTGATCCGGCAGGTCTGCCCCGACCTGGCTCCCGAGGTGCGCGGCCAGGCATTGGAGGCCGGGATGCTCGCCCTGCGAAAAGCCGCCCTCGTCACGGCCAATGCGCAGTTCTCCGGCGGCCAGCCTGGCGGGATGCCCAGCGTCCCCGGCATCGAAGCCGCATTCGCGGTCATCCGGTCGCGTGCCGCGCCCGAGCAGGTCGCGGCGCTCGACGCGGAAATCAGTGCGCAGGCCGCCCGGTGCCGGAGGAACGCCCAAACGTTGACGCTCGCGGCGATCGATGCGGAACTGAAACTCTCCGCCAGCCAGCGGGTCGCGATCGCCGCCGCCCTCGAGCGGGCCTGGCAAGACCCATGGACCGTGGCGGCATTCAACGCGGCCTCAGCCGGCCCATTCGCCCCCGACTATGCGGCCGACTGCATCCTGCCGAGCCTGACGCCGCGGCAGCGCGAGGCGTGGACAGCGTGGTGCAGCGAAAGCAGTTGGAAGGCCGTATCGAGCCGAAACCCGCACATGCTCCGGCGCCATGTCCAGGGCCATGCCGGGATCAGCCTGCAGGCCGACGAGTGGTGGAGAAACTGATGGTCATGCGGCTGAATCCGGGGTGGCTGTGGCGCGGGGCACAACTGTGGCTGCTGGCGGGGTTGGCCTGCGTCTTCGTGGCACCGGGCCCGGGTCGGGCGGAAGACGACATCGTTGCCGAGGAGCCGTCGGCGATCTTTCAGAAGGACGCGGCGGTGCTCGATGCGAAAAATGCCGCTGCCGTCCGGCAGAACTTAGTGGCACAGTACGAAAACACGGTGTATCAGCATCATGCGCTGAGTCGGCGGCGGGGCCGGAAGGGATCCGTCCCGGCCAATCGCGTTGCGCCCCGCGAATGGATGGAGCGGTTCATGGCGCTCTGGATCGGCCGTATCGAGGCCTCCTGCGCGGTGACGGAACCGCAACGGGTGCGGCTCAAGGAGGTGCTGTGGGTCGACCTGGAGCCGGTCGTGACGCAGATCGAGGCCGACCTCGCCCGGTACGGCGCTCTGCGGCTCGAGGGACGACGGGGGGACACGGACGTTCTGGAAGCCAGCCAGAGGATTCAAGAGGACGCGATTCGCGTCAGGGACATGCTGGCCCGGGCCATCGCCGAGGATTCGCTGTTCTTCAAGGTGCTCTCGACCACGCTCGCCGAGGAGCAGCATGAACGCCTGATGGCCGATTTCGCGGCCAGCCGCGCCGGCCGCTGGGCCGGTGCGGTGGCCGGCAGCCTCGACATGCTCGACGGCACGCTCGGGCTGACCGCCAAGCAGCATGCCGGCCTGGAAAAATTGCTGCTCGAGCGACAGCCGAAGCTGTACGTCTATCCACCGCAGGCGGAATCGATCCACGTGTGTTTCGAACTGGTGAGCATCGAATTGGCGAGCGTCGAGGAACACGTCCTCAAGGACCTCGTCAACGAGCGGCAGTGGGCCGCTCTCGAGGACCTGCGGCGGTCGGGCGAAACGCTGCGGCCGAGCTACGTGGAACAGGGGTGGTACGAGCCATGAACGCGACGCTCTCTAGCCGCGGCGACAAGGGGCGCTGGTCGTTCGTTTCCCTGGCGGTCGGATGGCTGGCCGCGCTTCCGCTGGTCGTGGCAGATCCCGGCCCGGCCCCGGAGGCAACCAGCGGCCCGGTGCTCGACCTGCAGGCGAACGGGTTCAGCGTCGGCGGCCTGCTCGATGCACCGGCCATCGGCGACGGGCCGCGGTCGACGCTGCTCTGGAAGTCGGACCTGTTCGCGACGCCGCTGGAACTGTCGATTCCCGAGATCATCCGCATCCGCTTCCCACGCCGGGATGCGGCGGCCGTTCCACCCGGCAGTTGGCGGTTTGAGTGCCGCGGCGGTGACGTGATCCTCGGCACGCTCGAGGGAATCGACGGCGATCGGATCACGGTCGGTTCGCCCGACGTCGGCGCCGCCGGGCCGCTGCGCATCAGGCGCGGTGCGCTGGAGCGAATGCGCCGGATCCAGGGGGGCGTGCGGACGATCATCCCCGGCGGGCTCGAGGGCTGGGATGCCGTCCGCGGCGTGTGGCAGGAGCAGGCAGGCACGCTGTCCAGCGACCGGCCGAATGCGATGGCGTTTTGCGACGTCGGTGCACCGGCCAAGGCCTGCTACGACCTCGTCCTGTCGTGGACCGTGCGGCCGGACTTCGACCTCCACGTCGCCACCGACGCGGCCGAGTTCGCCCGGCTCAAGGCTCCCGCGCCGGGCAAGAAGCCGAACGATGTCGAGGAGTACCGGCTGCAGGCAAGCGGTGGGAAGGTGCAGGCGTGGCGCGAAGGAGCCAAGGCCGACTTCGGCGAAATTGCTCCCCTCGACGCCGCTGGCGGTAGCCTGCACGTGCAGGTGTTCGTCGACCAGGAGACGGGGCGGATGGCCGTCGCCGTGCCGAAGGATGGCCAGGCTGACGAGAAGCCGGCCTTCGACAAGACCGTCGCGCCGCGAAAGGCCGCCGCCCGGCCGGGATTCTCGATCAAGCTGCGAAAGGGCACGGTGCGGATCGATCGCCTGCGGATCGTCCCCTGGGACGGCGGCGCACCCCGGCTGGAGCCTGTCGTCGGCCTCGGGAGTCCGACGGCTGTCATCGAGTCGTTCGACAAGACGGCCGGGGAATTCGTGGTTCGCGACGGCGCCGAGACGCGGCGGGTCGCCGCGGCCGCCGTCGGGGAGGTCGGGTTTCCCGTCGATCCAACCGCGGCGAAGCCGGCATCCGGCCCCGCCGCGGTGCTGCTCGGTTTTCCCGCCGGCAGCCGGCTGACCGGAACCGTTCGTGAGATCGTCAAGGAGACGGTCACGCTCGACAGCCCGGCGCTGGAGGGACCGCTCGCCTGTTCGATCGGCCGCCTCGCGCTGCTCGAACCGGTCGCCCCCGCGCAGCCGCCTTCTCTGCCGGGGCGGGTCGGGCTCCTCGAGTCAGCCACGGACCGGATGCTCGGCTGTATCGCCCCCGCCGACGGGGTCGGCTGGCAGGCGTGGGGTGCGGTGGCGGCTGCCCGGTTCGCGCCGGCGGCGGCCGCCAAGGTGTCCTATCGTGGCACGCCGCTGCTCGGCGGCGCCGGGCTGTCACTGGCCAAGCAGGGCAACACGCTGTCCGTCGTCGAGATCGTCCCTGGCGGCCCCGCCGCCCGGGACGGGCGGATCCAGCGCGGCTGGAAACTCGAGGCGATCCAGCTCCTGCCCGGTGGGCAGCCGCTCCCCACGGTCGGTCTCACGATCGAGAACGTGGTCGCCCTGCTGCGCGGGATCGTCGGTTCCAGCGTCGGCCTGCGGCTGACGGATGCCACGGGACAGTCCCAGGAACTGACGCTCGTCCGTGACCGTTCCGGCCGCGGTGACGTGGGGAACGCCAGCGAACAGGATGTGCTCGAGGCGGCGCTCAAGGTCCAGGATGAAAAGTCCGGCATCAAGGCCGGCGTCGGCCCGGGGGGCAGCCTGATCACGCTCAAGACGGGGGATGCGATTTTTTGCACGGTGCTTTCCGCGAATCCGGACGGGCTCAAGGTGAAGATCGACCGTGACGAGATCCTCATCCCCAACCCCCTGCTGCGGGCGGCCGAACTGGTGAACGCCCCGGCGATGCCGATCAGTCCGCAGAAGATGGAGCGGCTCACGACGCTGCCACGGATGCAGATGACCGACCCGCCCACTCACATGATCCGCCTCGCATCGGGCGACTACCTGCGGGGCAAGCTCCTCTCGCTCGACGACAAGAAAGCGACGTTCAAGGTGCTGGAGGAGACGAAGGAATTCGAGCGGCCGACGCTCGCCCGGATCATCTGGCTGAGCGTGGCAGGAGACAACGCCGACCAGAAGGCGGTCGAGATGCTGGCCGGCAACGCGGGCTTGCCGGTGCAGTCCGTGGGCGTCGACAAACGCCGACTCACGATTGCTGCCGAGCGGGTCGAGGATGGCCGGCTGATCGGCAACGCCGGCCCGCTCGGGCAGTTGCAGATCGACCTCAAGACGAGCGAATCACTGTTCCTCGGCGTGGCGATCGCGGCCCAGCCCGCGACGGCCAACAGCTTCAAGAAGTGGGAGCTCAAGCCGGCCAAGCCGCCGGCGGCACTGTTGGGGAAGTGATCGGGCTCAGACGCGTTCACGTTGAAACCCACGCGTGACGCTGGGCGGGCCTGCCCACGCCCCATCGCCGGACGTTCGCTGCGGCCTTCCAGGCCTGCGCTCACTCGGACCTGGCTGCGCTTCGCCCGACCAATCCGCCTGCGGCGGATCGGTGCCCGGCTGCGCTTGCCAGCTCACGCCGGCTCCCGGGGCATGGGCAACCCCGCCCGATCGGCTGCGCAGTCAGGATCGTCTTGTGCGCGAGGATCAAGTGGGACCGGTATGGCGCCCCGGCCCGGCGGGCGGCTTCAGCGGACGTCGGGCGTGGGAATGAGTTCCGGCGTGCCGGTTTGGCCCTGCATGCCAGGACCGGCCGCCGGCGGCAGGACCTCCGGCTTCGGCTCCGTCCGCGTGGCGGGGTCGCGGGGCGGCAAGTGCACGACGGGGGCGTCGGCCCCGATCGATTCGAAGTTCTGCGTGATCGGGCCGCGGCTGAAGACGCCCGGTCGGGAGTGGCCGTAGTCGAGGTACAGGCTCGCGTCCCGCTGCCGGGCCCGGCGGTGGGCGTCGAAGTAGGCCTTGCCGGGCCACGGTCCCTCGGCGAGGAACACGCCGTTGTATTCGAGCAGCGAGCCCTTGCGGTAGTGGAGCTGCGAGATCGATCGCGTGTAGTCGACGAGGGCCCGATAGTAGGAACTCTCCGCCTCGGCCCGGCGGCGCTGGGCGTCGAGGAGCTGGTCGAGCGTCACCTGGCCGGCGTCGTAGGCCGCCTGGACCGCATCGACCTGCCGCTCGGCGGCGACGCGGCGGTTGAAGTTGGTCTGGGCGAGGGCGAAGTTCGTGTCCACGTTGCGGACCGCCTCGACGAGGGCGTGCGAGGCCTCCAGTTCCTCGTCCTGGAGCCGGGCCCGCTCGCGGGCCAGTTGCAGCTGGTGGTGACGGACGGTGGCCAGCTCGCGCCGGAAGCCGAGCGGCATCTGGAACTGGGCCCCAGCCTGCCACTCCTGGAACTTGCCGGAGAGGAGCGTCGAGTAGGCGTCGGTGCCGAGAAGGGGGTCAGGATTCAGGGGGTTTTGGATGTTGTTGGCCTCATACGGATTGTAATTTTGGTTGATCAAGTCCTGCCCCATGCCGAGGAACCGCCAGCGGCCAATCAAATCGAGCCGGGGGAGAATCAGGTTCTTGGCGGCGGTCAGTTCCAGCTCACGCTGCTTGATCACCCACTTCTGCTTGCGGAGTTCCGCCGACCGCGAGAGGGCCTCGACGAGCGACTGCTGCCAGTCGAAGGAGATCCGCGCGGTCGTCGGCTCGTCGGACGGGCGGATGAGCCGGCCGTCGCTGGCCGAGATGCCCATCATGTAGCGGAGCCGGTTCTCGCAGCGGTAGACGTCGGTGAGCGCCTGCTCCACCTCGGCCCGGAAGAAGAAGTACTGCTCGCGGGCCTGAGCCTCCTTGTCACGCTCGCCCCCCCGCGAGCCCTCGACCATCAGGGCGTGGACCTTGCGCCAGGCCTCGAGCGAACTGTCGCGGCCCGCCTTGCGGGCCTCGAGGTTACGGTAGGCGAAGTACAATTCCCAGTAGGACTGCTCAGTGTCGCTGACGAGGTTGCGGACGCCGGCCTCGAAGTCGGCCAGCGAGATGTCGGCGTTGATCCGGGCGAGGAGCACGCCGCGGAACACGGGCCGGCCGTAGATGTTCTCGAAGGAATCGGGGCCCGCGATCCGGTTGTAGGTCACGCCCGCGCCCTGGAGGAGCGGCTGGCTGAACGTGAAGTCGTAATTCGTCTGCCATGATGTTGGCAGTTCGCGAGCCGCCTGATTGTTACTGTCATACAGGGTCTGGTTTGAGAATCCCCACGTGGCCCCGGTGGCCGACCGTTTGGTGAGACCGGTTGTCCAATTTGACGCCATGCCCTCGAAGTTCTGCGGAAAGAACGGGTTGGGCCTGAAGTTCTGCGGCCGGTTGATCCGGTCCCAGGTCATGGAGCTCGTGAGCTGCGCGTCGAACAGCGCCAGGGCGCTCTCCACGCCGCGGAACGGATCGGTCTCGACGATCGCCGGATCGTAGACACTCGGCGTGGCCTGGGGATTGGTGAGCAGCGACACCGGCGGCTCGCCGGTCTGCGGCCGCGGGCCGCCGAAGCTGCCGAACCGGCCGCCGAGGTTCCGCAGCACCTTGCCGTTCTCCAGGGCCGTGCGGACCGCCTCCTCGAGCGACAGTTCCCAGACGTTGTCGAAGTTGGGGTTCGACAGCGTGAGCGGCTCGACGGCGCCGGCCGCCTCGGCGAGCGGCTCCTGGTTGGTGTCGGGGTATTCGAGCTTCTGGATCGCCCCGACGTAGTGCGAGAGGTCGCCGTCCTCGAAGAAGTAGAACGGCTGCCGCGGCGCGCAGCCCGAGGCGAGGAGCGCGACGCTCGTCAGGGCGACCCACAACTGTTGGATGGTGCGCGGCACGGCGGGGGTCCGTTTTCAGTTCGGCCGATCTCCGGCGCTCGAGCCGGAAGCCGCCGCCGTCGCGCCTGGGAGGGGCCGGTTGATGACCGGCCCCAGCACGGTGCCCCCCGACTCCGTGCCTGCTTCACAACGCACCAAGGCGCAACGGCGGCCTTGCTGATATCGTCCCCCTGACCGGCAAACTTGGAAGAATCGTCAGGGCTTGCCAGGGTCAGCGGCAGGCTGGGAGGTGACGGCAGGCCAGCCCGGTGAGGCAAGCTGGCGAATCGCCCCCTCCTCGACACAGGAGAACAGGGCCGCGGTTCCCGGAAACCGGGCCACGGCCACGAGGCCGTCACGGGGTCCGAGAACGTTGAGGGCCGTGGCCAGCGCGTCGGCGGTGGTGCAATCGGGGGCGATCACCATGACGGCCGTGCGGCCGGCCACGCCCAGGCCTGTTCGCGGATCGACGATGTGGCTGTAGCGCACGCCGTCGATCTCGACCGCCTGGAAGGCGTCGCCGGACGTCGTCAGTGCCGCATCGGCAAGTTCGAGGGCCGGGGTCGACGTGGGAGCGCCGCCGTGGGGAGCGGTCTTGATCTTCCAGCCGCGCGCTCCCGGCGGTGCGGCCGAAACGAGGATGTCGCCCGAGGCGTCGATCATCGCCGCGCGGATCCCGCGCGAGGCGAGCGCCTCCTGCGCCCGGTCCGCGGCGTAGCCCATACCGATGCCGCCGAGGTCGAGCCGCGTGCCCGGACGAGGCAGGAGCACGGCCCTGCGTTCCGGAACGAGGACGAGCGCCCCGGCCCCCACCGCCGCCCGGGCCGCGGCCAGCCGGTCGGGACGTGGCAGCCGGCCGGTCCGGCGCGCCTGCCGCCAGAGCGTCGTCAGTGGACCGACGGTCGGATCGAACGCACCCGCTGTTGCGTCGCGAACCATCACAGCCTGCTGGAGAACGTTCCACAGGTCGGTGGAGACGGCGACCGGCTGCGCCGTCGGCGCGGCTGCCGAAAGCCTGCACAGTTCGCTGGCCGGATCGTAGTCGGAGAGGATGCGCTCGAGCCGCTCCACCTCGGCAAAGCCCGCTCTGATCGCGGCCTCCCCTGCGGCCGCGGCCGGCGCCTGCACCGTGATCGTCCACGGCACTCCCATCAGCCGCCGGGTCTTCGCGAACCGACCACCGGCCGGCGGCGCGGGCAGCCGTCCGCGGCAGCCGCCGACGGAAGCGGCCAGTCCCGCGCCAACCGCTGCACGGCAGAGCATCCGGCGATAGAATCGGGGCGTCATGGATGCACCAGCAGCCGGTCCGGGGATTCCGATCACGTTTCAGTGTACGCCGCTGCGCAGCGTGCCGCGGCTCGACATCCCGCTCGACGCCTCCCCCGCATTTCGTGCCAAGGCCGAGCGGCTGCAGCGGGCCGTCTCCCGCCACGGCGCCCGCAACACCTACTACCTCGGCGATGGCCGCTGCACGTTCCATTTCACGAACGATGCGGCGACGGGCTGGGTCCGGTTCCGCTTCGAGGGCACCGTCCTCACCGATGAACAGGACGTGCGTACGATCGGCAGCGACCTCGCGGTCGAACTCGACGGCGAGACCTGCGACTGGCTGACCCAGCCGGCCGTCGAATGGCTGCGCGGCACCGTCGTGCGGGCCGTGGAGGCCGAGTTCGACCGCTACATCGCTGCCGGCGACCTGTCGCGGACGCTGGAGCGCCTGGCGCGTGAGCAGGCAGCCAGCGACGCCGCCGGGGGCTACCTGGGAATGAATCTCTGACGCCGGCCGATCAGCCGCGGCTGGCGACCTCGAGGAGCACGCTCTCGTTGTCGCTGCCGCGGATCGGCCAGGTCGCCACCCGGCGCACGACGACGCGTCGCGTCAGGCCCTGAAGCCGGGCCGCGTCCCGCTCCTCCTCCCAGCGCGGCCCCTTGACGACGAGCAGCCGCCCGAAGGAGTCGGCGAGGGGCTCGAACCAGCCGAGCAGCTTCGAGAGCGACGCGACGGCTCGGACGACGAGGGTGTCGAACCGGTCGGGGCCGGCAGCCCGGGACCGGACCACGCCCTGGGCCGCACAGGCGTGCATCGGCACCGTGAGTCCGATCTCGGCGACGATCTCGGCCACGGCCCGGGCCCGCTTGCCGACGCTCTCCGAGAGCTCGACCCGCAGGTCGGGCCGCAGGATCGCCAGCAGCACGCCCGGCACGCCGCCGCCAGTGCCGACGTCGAGCACACGTTCCCCGGTCGCCAGCCGGGCGGCGATCGCCACGGCATCGGCGACGTCGCGGGAGACATAGCGATCGACGTCGGTGTGCCGGGTGAGGTTGAGCCGCTCGTTCCAGGCCCAGAGCCGCTCCGCGTAGGCGGCGAGCCCGGGCAGGCTCGCCGCCGGCACCTCGAGGCCCAGTCGTGCCGCCTCGGCCGCGATCGCCCCCTCGAGCGGCGTGCGTTCGGGAGGGCTCATGCGGACCCCGGCGTCTGACGACGGCTCACTTGATGAACAGCATTTCGCGGTAGGTGGGGAGCGGCCAGAGGTCATCCGGCAGGATCGCCTCCATCTGGTCGGCGGTCTCCCGCAGCGCCGCCATCGCCGGGATGACGTCGTCGTGGAAGTGCGTGACCTCGGCCCGCAGGTCCCCGCCACCGTGGTGGCCGAGGGCCTTCTCCAGGGCCTCGATCCGCGTCTCGAAATCGCCGACGAGCTTGGTCAGCTTGTCGAGCGTGCCCATGTGCACCTGCTGGCCGATGCTCTTGAGCTTCGAGGCCGTGTCGACGAGCTCGCCCTGATAGCGGTAGCCGGCCGGCAGGATCATCGTCTTGGCGATCTGCAGGGCGGCCTGACCCTCGGTGTTGATGTCCTTGCAGTAGCGCTCCATGTAGATGTCGTAGCGGCTGCGCATCTCGCGCTCCGAGAGCACGCCGTACTTCTCGAACAGGGCGATGTTCTTGGGGGCGACGAGGACGTCGAGGGCCTCGGGGGTGGCCTTGAGGTTCGGCAGGCCGCGGTTCTTCGCCTCCTCGTGCCACTCCTGGGAGTAGCCGTTGCCGTTGAAGATCACCGCCTTGTGCTCGGAGATGATCTTCTGGAGCAGTTTCTCCACCGCCCCGGCGAGCTTCGCCTGATCGCCGCCGGTGGCCTTCTCCAATTCGGTGGCGATGAAGTCGAGGCTCTCGGCCATGATCGTGTTCAGGGCCACGAGCGGGCCGGCGATCGACTGGCTGGAGCCGACCGCACGGAACTCGAACTTGTTGCCGGTGAAGGCGAACGGGCTCGTCCGGTTGCGGTCGCCGGCGTGCTTGGGCAGCGTGGGCAGCGTATCGACACCCACAGCCAGCGTGCCGGTGGACTTCGAGCTCGTCGCCTTACCCTTCTCGATCTGCTCGAAGACGTCGGCGAGCTGTTCGCCGAGGAAGATCGAGATGATCGCCGGGGGCGCCTCGTTGGCGCCGAGCCGGTGGTCGTTGCCGCTGGCCGCGACCACCGCCCGAAGCATGTCGGAGTGCAGGTGGACGGCCCGGATCACGGCCGAGCAGAAGACGAGGAACTGCATGTTGGCATGCGGGGTCTCGCCCGGCTCGAGCAGGTTGCCGAGCTTGCAGCCCAGCGACCAGTTGACGTGCTTGCCGGAGCCGTTGATGCCGGCGAACGGCTTCTCGTGCAGCAGGCAGGCCATGCCGTACTTCTGCGCCACCCGCGTCAGCGTCTGCATGATCGTCTGCTGGTGGTCGGTGGCGATGTTGGCATTTTCGTAGATCGGGGCGATCTCGTACTGGCTGGGGGCGACTTCGTTGTGCCGGGTCTTCACCGGCACGCCGAGCTTGAACAGTTCGCGCTCGCCGTCGAGCATGCAGGCCAGGACCCGTTCCGGGATGGCCCCGAAGTACTGGTCCTCGAACTCCTGTCCCTTGGGGGGTTTGGCACCGAACAGCGTCCGCCCGGCCACCACCAGGTCGGGGCGGGCGAAGAAGAAGTTGCGGTCGATGAGGAAGTATTCCTGCTCCGGCCCGGCCGACGCCGAAACCTGGCCGACGTCCTTGTGGCCGAACAGGGCGAGCACCCGGCGGGCCTGCTTGTCCACCGCCTGCATCGACCTGAGCAGCGGGGTCTTCTTGTCGAGCGCCTCGCCGGTCCACGAGCAGAAGGCCGTAGGAATGCAGAGCGTGGTGCCGTTGGGGTTGTCGAGGATGTAGGCGGGGCTGGTCGGATCCCAGGCGGTGTAGCCGCGGGCCTCGAACGTCGCCCGCAGGCCGCCGGACGGGAAGCTCGAGGCGTCGGGCTCGCCCTGAATCAGCTCCTTGCCCGAGAACTCGGCGATCGCGTCACCGTCGCCGGTGGGGGACAGGAAGCTGTCGTGCTTCTCGGCCGTGATGCCGGTGAGCGGGTAGAAGACGTGGGCATAGTGCGTCGCCCCCTTCTCGATCGCCCAGTCCTTCATCGCCAGGGCGACGGCGTCGGCGATGCCTGGGTCGAGCGGCTTGCCCTGCTTGATCGTCGCCTGCAGCGCCTTGTAGACGCTCTTCGGCAGCCGGTCCTTCATCACCGAGTCGCTGAACACGTTGGCCCCGAAGAGTTCACTGGTGGGCGTCTCACGGAAGTTCCAGGCCTGGCCGTTGGCCTTGTAGCTGTTGATGGCGGCGACGGCGCTCGAGCGGGCGGAAGTCATGGGGAGAGTCCTTCTTCTTGCGGGGCGGAGGGAATGGTTTACGCGTACGTGACAAGGCGTGTGTGACAAGTCGTACGTGACAAGGCGTACATGACATGCCCGGAGCTGTGCTCATGCCTCGCGACCGGCGCCGCCGGGCATGCGGCATCCGGACACTGGTTGTCTGTCGTTCCGCGTCGCTCGGCGCAGCCAGAAGAAGAATTCAACGCCGATCGACGGATAAGAGGAACGATTTTGGAGCCTAGCGGCGCGGCGGAGGCAGTTCAAGGGGCCGCCGCCGAAGCCTCAACGTGCGCGGCTCACTGGGTGCGCCAGCGGGCGTTCGCGACCGCGGCGGACGACCTCCAGGGCCGATTCCAGGACCAGATCGACGGCGGTCGTCGGGCTCGTGTCCGCGACCTGCTGGACCGGCCGGGACGCGACGTGGACGGGCAGGTCCGGCTCGACGCCGACCCGGCTGAACGGCAGCCCCTTGGGCGAATAGAACTTCGCCGTCGTCAGCCGGATGCCGACGCCGGCCACCGGGAGCTGGAAGATGCCCTGGATCGAACCCTTGCCGTAGCTCCGCGCGCCGACGATCGTTCCCCGGGCATGGTCGCGGATCGCGCCGGCGAGGATCTCGCTGGAGCTGGCCGAGTCGCCGTCGATGAGCAGCACCAGCGGCATCCGCCACGTCCCCTCGCGGGCGGCGGTGTAGTTGAAGTCCTCCTCGGGGCTGCGGCCGCGGGTGGCGACGACCAATCCCCGGTCGAGGAACAGGTCGGCCACGTCGACCGCCGCCGAGAGCAGGCCGCCGGGGTTGCCGCGCAGGTCGAGAACCAGCGACCGCATGCCGGAGGCGTCGAGCCGCCGTAGCGCCGCTTCCACGTCGGCGGCGGTCGTCTTCTGGAACGACGTGAGCTTGAGGTAACCGATGCCGGCGGCGGCGTCGACGACCTTCACGTCCTCGACGCTCGGCACCTCGACCTGCTCACGGCGCACCGTGATCGCCCGTGCCGGGGCCGGCGCCCGGAGGATGGCCAGCGTCACCATCGACCCCTCGGGCCCCTGGAGCAGGTGGGCGGCCTGGTCCACGCTCATGCCGCCGATCTGCCGTCCACCGACCGCCACGAGATGATCGCCCGCGCGGATTCCCGCCCGGGCGGCCGGGCTGCCCGGAATCACGTGCACGATGAGCAGCCCATCGGCCGCCGACTTCAGTTCGACGCCGAGGCCGACGAAGTTGCCCTCGATTTGCGCATACAGGTCGTCGAGCTGCCCGGTCGTGAGGAACGCCGAGTACTCGTCGAGACCGCCGACCGCGGCGGCGGTCAATTCCATGAGCGACACCGCCGGCGGCACGCCGAGGAGCGAGTGGGCGGTGCGTGCCAGCCAAGTGGCGACGGTCTCGGCATCTCCCTGGGTGGCCACCTGCCGGGTGGCGAACAGCCGGGCCACGTGCTCGCGATACACCTGCAGCCGCTCCGGCGTGGCCTGGGTGGCGAAAGCGGTGGCGAAGGCGGCGTCGTCGAACGCAATGTCGAGTGCCTGGCGGCCGCGCGAGGCGAGCCGGGCGAAGTTCGGCGCATCGACGTGGTGCGAGGCGATCCGGGCCAGCGCCTCGGCGTACAGCCGGCGGGCGTCGGCTTCGGTGAGCCTGCCGATTTGGTGCCGAAAGGCCGGCTCGGCATGGCGGCGGGCGATGTCGCAGTGGATCTTCGCGAGGTCGTAGCGCTGGACGAGCGCCGGTGCGAGCGTGCCCTTACGGGCGGCCGGCTCGCAGATGCTGATCAGGTCGGCCCAGCGGCCTTCGTGCGCCAGCGTCGCCGTCCGGGTGGCGAGGTCGTCGAACGCGGGGGCCGCCGCGTCGGCCGTGACTGGCCGCCAGTCGAGGCCCGGTTCCCCGGCAGCGGCGATCGACGCCAGGCCGAGAACCAGCCCGACCAGCAACCAGTGGGCTGCCGAGCGAAAGACGGGCGCCGTGGGGGCTGAAACGCCTGACACGAAGTGCAATCCGTTTGGCACGGGGACCGCGGGCATGTCGCGGCAGCCAGCGGTCGCTCCGTTGACCGCGTGAGATTATGCCTCCCGTTCACGGCCGGGGCAAAAACCGGCCGCTGGGCCGGGGATTTTTTCCGGCGCCGGGCCGCACAGCCGCTCTGACCCGCACGCCCGGCAAGGGCGTGTCCCGCGACACGTTGGTAGGATGGAGGCCATGCCCTCCCCAGCCCGCACATACGGCCCGCCGGCCGAACAGGACGTTGAGGCCGGGCAGACGCTCGTGCTGCTCGACCGGGTCCGCCGCGGCGATCGCTCGGCCGTCGATGGTCTCCTCGAACGGCACCGGGAGGCGATCCGGCTGATGATCGATCGCCGCATGGACAAGGTCGTCCAGCGCCGTGTCGACGCCAGCGACATCGTCCAGGACGTGCTCCTCGAGGCGAACCGGCGGCTGGCCGACTATCTCGCCAATCCAAGCATGCCGTTCCGGCTCTGGCTGCGGCACATGGCCCACGACCGGCTCATTGACGCCCATCGTCGGCACCGGGTCGCCGCCAGCCGCAGCCTCGACCGGGAGGTGCCGCTGGCCGCTCCCGACGACGGCACGCGGTCCGCCTGTGATCTCGCCGGCACCATCGCCGACCGGGAACTGACGCCCGCGGCCGCCGCCACCTGGCACGAGCTCGAGCGTCGCTTCGCCGGCGCCGTCGAACAGCTCGACGAGGCCGACCGGCAGATCGTGCTCCTCAAGCACTTCGAGCACCTTTCCACGGCCGAGGCGGCCGACGCCCTGGGACTTTCCAAGCCGGCCGCGGGGATGCGCTACCTGCGGGCGATGCGCCGGCTCCGGGTGCTGCTCGACGAGGGCTGACAGGCTCCCCCGCGGGGACATCGGCCTATCATGCCGCTTGGGGTCGAAGCCCCGCGATCCCGAACAGCGTCCGGCGGAACCCTGGCGGAACCCTGGCGGAACCATGACGACAACGACCCGCTCACGAGCCATCGACGTGCCGCTCGACGCCGCCGGCGAGGAGCGGCTCGCGCTGCTGGTCGACTCGCTCTCCGAGGAGCCCGGGCCGGACGCCCAGCGTCGGCTCGACGCGCTCGCCGCAGCCCATCCCGACCTCGCCGGGCAGTTGCGCGAACTGTTCGCCGCGATGTCCGTGGCCGACGCCGTGGCCGAGCGGTCGACGATCCTGTATCCCGCCGGAGTGCCGGCTGGCGAACGTTCCGCCGCACCGCCTCCCGCGCCGGCCGACCGGGGGTCGTTCATCCCCGGGAGCACGCCGCTGCCGGCGGCGTTCGGCGACTACGAGCTCCTCGAGGAACTCGGCCGCGGTGGCATGGGCGTCGTGTACCGCGCCGTGCAACGCAGCCTCGGCCGCACCGTGGCCCTGAAGATGCTCCTCCGGCGCGACCTCGCCAGCCCCGCCGACCTGGCCCGATTTCGCAGCGAGGCGGAGGCGGCGGCCCGGCTCGATCATCCCGGCATCGTCTCGATCTTCGAGGTCGGCGAGCACGATGGCCATCCCTTCTACAGCATGCGGTTCATCGAGGGGACGACGCTCGCCCGAAGGCTGGCAGCCGGCCCGCTGCCGCCGCGCGAGGGGGCGGCGCTGCTTGCCAAGGTGGCCGATGCCGTGCAGGCGGCCCACGACCGGGGCGTGCTCCACCGCGACCTCAAGCCCTCGAACATCCTCATCGACACAGCCGGCGAGCCGCTCGTCTCCGACTTCGGGCTCGCCAAGCAGCTCGAGGCCGACGGCTCCGTGACCCACACCGGCGCGATCCTCGGCACGCCCTGCTACATGTCGCCCGAGCAGGCAGCCGGCAGCCGCGGCGACGTCGGCCCGACGAGCGACGTCTGGAGCCTAGGCGCGATCCTCTACCAGATGCTCGTCGGCCGGCCGCCGTTCCAGGCCGCGAGCCCCATGGACACGCTTTTGGCTGTCCTCGAGGCCGACCCGCCACTGCCCCGGTCGGTGGCCCGCGATGCCGACCGCGATCTGGAGATGGTGGCGCTCAAGGCCCTGCAGAAGCCGCAGGATCTCCGCTATCCCTCCGCGGCGGCGCTCGCCGCCGATCTGCGGTCGTATCTCGCCGGCGAGCCGGTCGCGGCCCGGCGCGGCGGGATCGGCGACGTCTTCAGCCGGCTGTTCCGCGAGACCCACCATGCGGTGGTGCTGGAGAACTGGGGTCTGCTCTGGATGTGGCACTCGGTGGTCGTGCTCGCGCTGTGCGTGACCACCGACGTGCTCGCCTGGCAGGGAGTGAAGAGCCACTGGCCGTATCTCGCCCTCTGGGGAGGCGGGCTCGCCCTCTGGGCCCCGATCTTCTGGGCGCTGCGGCACCGCAACGGTCCGGTGACGGCCGTCGAACGGCAGATCGCCCACATCTGGGGAGGCAGCGTGCTGGCCAGCGTGCTCTTGTTCTGGGTCGAATCGTTGCTGCCGCCCCACGGACTCCCGGTGCTCACGCTCTCTCCGGTCCTTGCCCTGTTCGCCGGCCTCGTGTTCTTCGTCAAGGCGGGGATCCTCTCCGGGGCCTTTTATGTGCAGGCGTTGGTGCTCTTCGCCACGGCGCTGGTGATGTGCGTCGTGCCGGACTACCAGCACATCCTCTTCGGGGTCGTGAGCGCAGCCTGCTTCTTCGTGCCGGGCTTCAAGTACTTCCGCCAGCGCGGCCGGGGCGAATGATGCGGCGCGTGGCCTTGCCAGCGGCCGCCGTGATCGCGGCCCTCGTCGCCGCCGCGACGGCCGCTCGCGCCGGAGACTGGCCGCAGATCCTCGGCCCGGGGCGGAATGGCCACGCGGCCGCCGACGAGAAGGTCGTCCCCTGGCCCGCGGCCGGCCCGCGGGTGGTGTGGCGGCGGGACGTCGGCTCGGGCCACGCCGGCGTCGCGGTCGTCGGCGACACGGTGTACCTCTTTCACCGCGTCGGCGACGAGGAGGTGCTCGAGGCGCTCGCCGCGCCGACCGGCGAACGCCGCTGGCGGCATGCCGAGCCGACCCGGTTTCGGCCCCAGGTCGGCGGCGGCGATGGCCCGCTGTGCGTGCCGCTGGTGCATGGCGATCGTGTGCTGACATTCGGTGCACAGGGAACGCTCGCCTGCGTTGCGGCCGCGACCGGGCGACCGCTCTGGTCGCGAAGCACGCACCGCGACTTCGCCGCCCAGGAGGGCTATTTTGGCGCCGGCTCCGCGCCGCTGGTCGCCGGCGGCAACGTGATCGTCAACGTCGGTGGCACGAAGCGCGAGGCAGGAATCGTCGCCTTCGCGCTGGCCGATGGCGCGACCGTCTGGCAGAAGACGGCCGAGGGGGCGAGTTACTCCGCACCGCTTGCCGTGCGGGCGGGCAACGCGCCGCACGTGCTCATGGTGACCCGGCTCTCCTGTCTGCTCGTCGATCCGGCCGACGGCGTCGTCCGCTGGCAGTTTCCCTTCGGCCAGCGCGGCCCCACGGTGAACGCCGCCACGCCGGTGCTCCTCGCACGCGACCGGTTCCTGGTCACGGCGTCATACGGGATCGGCAGCGTCTCTGCGACCTTCGATGCAGCGGCGGTCACGCCCGTCTGGAGCGGCGCCGAATCGCTCGCCACGCAATACTGCACGCCGATCCTCGCCGCCGGCCGTCTGGTTGCGATCGACGGCCGCGACGACGTCCCCCCGGCCCACCTGCGCTGCATCGATCCCGCCACCGGCCGCCTCATCTGGACCGAGGAAAACTTCGGCTACGGCACGCTGATCTCGTGTAACGGCTCGTTCCTCGCGGTGAAGACCGACGGCGAGGTGGTGCTGTTTCGCGACGGCGGCAAGGGCCCCGAGATTGTCGCCCGGGCACGGCCGCTTGCGGGCACGCTGCGGGCGCTGCCGGCCTTGGCCAGTGGCCGGCTCTATCTGCGCGACGATCGGACGCTCGTCGCGCTCGACGTCGGGCCCGAGCCGGCCGCGCGGCCGTAGCGACGCG
>BJHK01000022.1:0-4286 GCA_014192425.1 Planctomycetia bacterium
CAGAACAATCATTAGGCGGAATCTTCGCCGCACTAAAACCGGGGTGTTGTCCGGATAAACGGAAATCTGATTCCGGATAAACGGAACCGGATTCCGTCTAAACCGGGCGCGATCGACTGAAGACCCCTGAGAGTTTAGCACGGTAAGTCTCCGCGAGTCAACGGTTTCGGTCTTGAAACCCCTTGCTGTCCGAGTGCAGCGGGTCCGGATTTAGGCTGCCATTCGTACGGCGTTTCGGGCGGACAACAACGAAACGCTTTCCGGACACCCGTTCGCCGGTGGTTGGACGTGCCACTTGACAGAAAGTGAACGCATGTTCATATTCTCCCCCCACCAGAGGAGAATCGCGTCGCATGAGTCCACTTGCTATTCAACACGCGCGGCCACGCAGCCCGGCTGTGCAACTCCAAACGGCCCAGCCTCAGCGTCCGCGGCTGCTCGACCTCGTACGGTCGCGTCTTCGTGCGTTGCATTATTCGAAGCGCACGGAGGAAGCCTATGTCGGATGGCTCGTGCGATTTATCCGGTATCACGGCATGCAGCATCCGTCAGCGCTGGGCGGACCTGACGTTGAGATGTTTCTCTCGCACCTCGCGACTGATCGCCGCGTGGCAGCCAGTACTCAAAATCAGGCACTCGCCGCCATTCTGTTTCTCTACAAGCACATTCTCGACCGCGAGTTGCCCACGCTCAACGCAGTGAGAGCAAAGCGGCCAGACCGGCTTCCGGTGGTTCTGAGCTGTCAGGAGGTGCGCATGGTGATCGGGCAGCTGCCCCGTGATCCGACTGCCCTGATGGTCGAGCTGCTGTACGGTACCGGCATGCGAGTTCTCGAGTGCTGTCGGCTCCGTATCAAGGATCTGGACTTTGGCCGTAACCAAATCGCCGTGCGTGAGGGAAAGGGAGACAAGGACCGTATGGTGCCACTGCCGGCGAGTCTCGTCGCGCGGCTGCACGATCAGGTGCAGCGAGTGGAGCGGTTGCACGCGCAGGATCTGAAGGCCGGCTTCGGCAGCGTGTGGCTGCCAACAGCGTTGGGTGTGAAATATCCGCGGGCGGCGCGGGAGTTGTGTTGGCAGTACGTGTTCCCCTCTGGGCGGCTCAGCATCGACCCCAGAAAGAACGACGGCACTCGCCAGCGGCATCATGTCGATGAGTCATCCCTGCAGAAGGCGGTGCGACGGTCGGCCACGCGGGCCGGGATCCGCAAGAAGGTTGGCTGCCACACATTCCGACACAGCTTCGCCACGCATTTGCTGGAATCGGGCGCCGACATCCGCACCGTGCAGGACCTGCTCGGTCACGCCGATGTGACCACGACGCAGATCTACACGCACGTACTCCAGCGTGGTGCGGGCGGTGTCGTCAGTCCCCTCGATCGTCTGTGACGGGGGATGCGGCAGCGGTGTGACCTGCCGGCGCCTGCCATTCCGATCCACCGTTCAGAGCAGGCTCTCAAGCAGCAGCCGCATCTTGCGCAGCTCGGCGACCTGATCGACGTTTTCCAGCGGCGGCAGATGGGCGCACAGTGCCCGCTTGTAGCCGACCCGCTCCAGTTGCTTGACGATCTTGCCGTACTCGACGCCCCCCTGGCCGATCCGCACCTGGAAGGCATCGACCTTCGTGTCGCGAAGGTGGACGTGGCAGACATTCTTGAGGATCGACTCCCACGAGACCGGCTTCTTGTGGCCGAAAATGAAGTGGCTCGGGTCGAGCGTGACGGCAAGGCCGGGGACGTTGCGGCACAGCGAGGCCGTGGTCTCGGGATCCTGGGTCATCCGCCCCGCCTCCGTCTTCACCCCCACGACGAGCCCCAACGCAGCGGCGATGGCGACGAACTTCCGCAGCCGCTCGATCTCGCCGTTGAACGGCGTGCCAAGTTCGGACGACTCGACCACCATCGTGACCACGCCCAACGCCTTCGCGAGTCGGCAGCAGGCACTGAAACGGTCGTAGAGTTGGGGGTTCTCGGGAGCCGCGAACGACACCGCCACCGGCCGCAGCCGCTGGAGGTCGCTGCAGGCCGCGATCGCCGCTTCCTGGTCGGCGGCGACCTGGGCCGGCTGGAGGTGGCCGCCCGTCTCGTGGACGTCGAGTTCGACCGCCGTGAACTCCAGTTCGGCGAGCCGCTCCATGGCCTGGGCGAGCGGCAGATCGGGGAAACATTCGGTGCTGACACAGACGAACACGATGCCTTGCTCCTGGCTTCACGACGGGGCGGCAAACCGGCCCCTGCGGATCGACAGCGTAGCGGCCCGGAACGAAACCTGGCAACTTCACCTCCGGCCATCGTGCCACGTGAATCCGCCTCGCATAGACTGATCCGCGTGTCGGCGTCGCAGAGGGCGCGTCGATGGAGACTCCCCGGGTTCGGAGGATCGTGATGGAAATCGAACGCCCGCAACCGCCCACGCGCGTGATCCTCGAGCAGGGAGGGCCATGGAGCCGGTGGAACGGCCGAATCGCCTGGACGATCGCCGGCATCGCGATGCTCTCGGCGATCGGCAGCGCCGGCGCGTTTGCCCGCTACTTCCAGCGGGATGGCCGGGTTGTGGAAAAATACCACTCCCTGGACCGGACGGCCGCCGCCAAGGTTGCCATCGTCACCGTCAGCGGCGCCATCATGGGGGGCGACGGCTTCGTGCGGGCGCAGCTCGACCAGGTCGCCGACGACGAGGCGGTGAAGGCGATCGTGCTGCGCGTCGACTCCCCCGGCGGCACGGTGAGCGGCAGCGACGAGATCCATCATCGGCTCGCCACGTTGGCCGCGCGACGGAAATTGCCGGTCGTGGTCAGCATGGGGGGCATCGCGGCCAGCGGCGGGTATTACGTCGCCATGGCCAACGGCGGCCGCGAGGACGTGATCTTCGCCGAACCGGCCACGCTCACCGGGTCGATCGGCGTCATCATTCCCCACTTCGATCTTTCCCAGGCGATCAAGCGGTTCGAGATCCGCGACGACTCGATCTCCAGCGGACCCCTCAAGGAGCTGCTCAGCGTGACCAAGGAGCGGACGCCGGAACTCGCCGAACGGGAGCGAAAGGTGCTCCAGGCGCTCGTGGACGACATGTTCACCCGCTTCAAGGAGATCGTCCGCACCGGTCGGCCGAAGCTCGACGCGGACGCCGTCGACAAGGTGGCCACGGGGCAGATCTTCACCGCCCGCCAGGCCCAGGAGGCCGGGCTCGTCGATCGCATCGGGTTTCTCGAGGACGCGGTCAATCGGGCCGTCGAACTGGCCGGGCTCAGCGCCGCGACGGCCCGCGCGGTGAAGTACTCCAAGCCCAAGGGGCTTCTCGACGAGATCGTCGGGGGTGGTTCATCGGCCGCGGGCAGGCTGTCGCTCGAGGCGTTCGCCGAATTCACGACGCCGCGCGGCTGGTATCTGTGCAGCTGGGCGCCGGCGCTCGTGCGGAGCGAGTGACGGCTCGTCAGGCCGGGAACGCGGCCGTGCCGGCGACGACCGCAGAGCCAACGGCCGCCAGCGCCGACAGGTCCGCCGCCGACGGCTGCCGGCCCGCCCCCCGGGCGACCGCCAGCCGGCACCAGGCATCCGCCGCGTCTCCCGTCGGCTCGTGGCCCGCCGCATCCGCATGATGGGCGACCGCGAGTACGGCGACGAATTCCCGCGCTGCGGCGGCGAGCATGCCCACCTCGAGCTGGCGGTCGGCGAGCCGGGATCCATGACGACGGATCGCCCGGTCTATTTCCAGGGCCACCCGGCCGAGCCCGCGACGCGCGACGCGGGCCTGACCGCGCAACCGCGCGTCGAGGAGCGACGCATCGCGGGCCGCGCCCGCCGCAGCCGACAGCCGCCAGGCGAGCCAGGCGCCGGCCCGGCCCAGGCGCCGCGGATCGGCCGCATGCCCGGCGAGTGGATGCCGCCGGGCGATCCCCTTGAAGAGCGCGAGCCCGAGCAGATCGCTCTCCCCCTCGTAGACCGTGACCGCGAAGTGGTCGTGAAACGCATCCCCGAGCGGATGGCCGACCAGAAACGCGCGGCCGCCGTGAATGCCGAGCGCGTCGATCGCGCCGTCGCGGACGCACGTGCTCGCCGTGACCTTGGCCGCGATCGCCTCGAGCTCCCCCGACTGCCCGGCGTCGATCGCCGCCGCCGCCCAGGCGGCCAGCGCGTCGCAGGCGACGATGCCCCCGGCGATCCGCGCCAGCCGTCCCTGCACGAGCTGCCGGCTGCCGATCGGCGCCGACCAGGTCGATCGGTGCCGGGCGTGATCGCGGGCCTGGCCGAGGAGCAGTCGCAGCGTGCCCGCGGCCTGGGCGGCGAG
>BJHK01000022.1:5025-45516 GCA_014192425.1 Planctomycetia bacterium
GTGCGATCGAGCACCGTCGCCACCGCGTCGTCGAGTGAACGTGCGCTGCGGGCGGCGGCGTCGGCGAAGCCGTCACCGGGCACGGCCGCAGCGGCGCCGTTCCACACCACGCGTGCGAACCACGAGTCTCTGCCGGCGGCGGCTTCCGCTGCCGGCTGCTCCGGCCGGCGCGGCTCCGTGTCGGGCACGACGCAGACGCCCCGATCCGGTCGCTCCACCGCAGCCGCGGCGATGCGGTCGGCGTGGACGGTGGTGATCACGCGCCGCACCAGCTTGAGCGACTCCGTGACCTCGCCGCGGTCCGGCTCGAACGGCCGCGTGAGGAGGAACACCCGGTGCACCCGCCACGCCCGCGGCAGGTGCCGCTGCCGACGCGCGATCCGCCGCCCCAGCCAGGCGAGCAGCCGCGGATGACGCACCGCGCCGGACTTGGAAAAAACCCGGATCCCGATCCGCGCCAGCGCCTCCCGGAGCACGGCCGGCTCCGGCACCACGATCGCGATCGGCCGCGCAAGCCCGTCGCCGACCACGCACACCTGAGCGACGGCATCGTCTTCCGCGAGCGCCCGCTCCACCTCGGCCGGCGGCAGTTTCACGCCGCTGGAAAGCACCAGTGTCTCGCGCAGCCGGCCCACGATCGTCACATGGCCGTCGGCGTCGATCTCGGCGAGATCGCCGGTCTCGATCCAGGCATCGGCAGCGGGCACGACCACCGGCGTCGCCCCGCTTCCGGCGTCGGACGGGACGAGAATGCCACAGGCGCGGCTCGGCGAGCGCACGAGCAGTTGCCCCCGCGAGCCGGGACGCTCGTCGAGGCGGACGTCGATCCCGGCCAGCGGCGGTCCCACCGTGCCGGGCCGGGCGATCCGCGGATTGGAAACCGCCACGACCGGTCCCGCTTCGGCGAGCCCGTATCCCTCGACCAACGGCACGCCGGCGGCGGCGAAGCACTCGGCCGTGCGCCGCCGCAGCGGAGCGCCCCCGGAAACACAGACGCGGATGCCGCCGCCGAGCGCGGCCCGCAGGTCGGCGATCCGGCCCGATCGGACGCCGCGCTCCAGCCGCTCGAACGCGGCCGGCACGCCGAGCATCACCGTGGGGGAGAGGCCGCGACAGGCGTCGAGCAGCCGCGTCCGATCGCGGACGACGTTGAGGCAGCCGCCGCGGACGAGCGTGGTGTAGAGATCGCCGGTGCGGGCCACGGCATGGCTCAGCGGCAGCCAGGAAAGCCGCACGTCCCGCGGATCGTCGAGAAACACCTCGGCCGCCGCCGCGGCGTTGATCGCCAGCGCCCGCTGCGAATGCATGAAGCCGTGCGGATGGCCCGTCGTACCCGACGACAGGAGGATCGTGCAGCAGGCGTCCGGATCGCAGGCGGCGACGCGGGCGGCGAGTTCGTCCCGCAGCAGCGGCAGGTCGGCGGCAAGCGGTCGCCACTCCGCCGGGACGAGCGCGGTGGCGACGCGGATCCGCGCCGGTGCACCCGGCGCGGCATCGCGCCCCAGCGGCGCTTCCGCGAGTCCGACGCCTCGTGCGGCCCCGACTGCAACTCCACGCGGATCGAGCCAGTCGACGAGCCGGCGCTGCTCCTCGAGCCCGCTCCCCGCATGCAGCGCCACGTGCACGATCCCCGCCAGCAGGCAGGCGAGGTCGACGACGATCCACTCCGGCGCATGGGGGGCGGCGTGGACGAGCCGGTCGCCGGGACGCAGGCCGGCGGTCTCGAAGCGGCGCGCCAGCACGACGGCGGCCGCCGCGAGTTCGGCCCACGTGAAGACGCCAGGTTCGTCGGGCGACGGGCCCGGGGTGGCGGCTGCGGCGGTGGCCGCTTCGGCCATGCGAAGTCCGTCCACGATCGCCCTGCGGTCCGGGCTCTCGACGACCCGGGCGGCAAGCAGCGCGACGAGGGATTGGCAACCGGTCGGCAGCGGAACAGCCGGAGGCGCGTTCTCCTGTGCGGCGGGGGCGAGGAGCGGGTTCATGCGCCGATCACTCCAGCCGTTCCACGAGCACCGCGATCCCCTGGCCGAGGCCGATGCACATCGTCGCCAGGCCGAGCCGGCCGCCGCCGCCGGCCAGCTCGTGAACGAGCGTGGTCATGATTCGGGCGCCCGTCGCCCCCAGCGGATGACCGAGCGCGAGCCCGCCGCCGCGGACGTTGACCCGCGCGGGATCGAGCCCGAGCTCGTCGATGCAGTGGATCACCTGGGCCGCGAACGCCTCGTTGATCTCGACGCGGTCGACGTCCGCAAGTGCGATCCCGGCCGCCGCGCCGCGGCCGAGGAGCTTTCGCGTGGCGGCGATGGGACCGGTCCCCATCGCGGCCGGCGGCACGCCGACCACGGCGCTGGCCACGACGCGGGCCAGCGCCGCGAGCCCCTGGCGCCGGGCCTCGGCGAGCGACATGACCACGACCGCGGCGGCCCCGTCGCTCACAGGCGCGCTCGTCGCGGCGGTGATCGTGCCGATCCGCGGCAAGAACACTGGCTCGAGCGCGGCCATGCTCTCGAGGGTCGTGTCGCGCCGGATCGACTGGTCGGCCGCGGCCTCGACCGCCGCCCCCGCCTCGTCGTGGCCGAAGATGCGCACGATCTCGTCGTCGAACAGGCCGGCGTCTTCGGCCCGTGCCGCCCGGGCATGGCTCTCCAGCGCGTAGGCCTCCTGCCGGCGTCGATCGATGCCGTGCGCGGCGGCGAGGTGCTCGGCCGTCAGCCCCATCGACAGCATCCCGCGGCTGGAGCGGGCGAGGGCCCGCGGATGGATGTCGACGGCCGACTCCATCGGCAGGTGGTGCATGTGCTCCACGCCGGCGACCACCTGCACGTTCTCGGCGCCCGCCGCGATCGCGTGGCAGGCCTGGGCGAGCGCCTGGAGCGACGAGCCGCAGAGCCGGTTGACCGTCGTGCCGGCGACGGACAGCGGCAACCCCGCCATCAGGGCGGCGGTGCGGGCGACGTTGCCTCCCAGTTCGCCGCGCTGCTGCGTAACGCCGACGATCACGTCCTCGATCGTGGCCGGATCGACGCCGCTGCGGGCCACCGCTTCGGCGATCACGGCCGCCAGCAGCTCGTCGCCGCGGACATTGCGAAACAGGCCGCGCTCGGCATGCGCCCGGCCGATCGCCGTGCGGCAGCAGGCGACGATCACGGGTGTCGTCTCGGGATGGCTGGGCGGGGCGTGATGCATGACGAAGCGAACTCGGTGCCTAGAGCGTGAACCGTCCGCCGCTCGCGGCGATGGCCCGCAGGCGGGGTGTGGGATGCATCCGCGGGCCGAGATCCGCCAGTGGCTCGAGCCGGCGCAGGATCTCCGCCGCGCCGAGTGTGTCGGCCCAGGCGAGGAGGCCGCCGCGGAACGGCGGGAAGCCGAGGGCGTGGATCACTGCCAGGTCGATGTCGCGGCCGTCGCGCACGATCTCCTCGTCGAGGGCCCGCAGCGCCTCGAGGAGCATCGGCAACAGGAGCCGATCGACGATCGTGCGGTCGTCGCTGGCCCGCGGGGCCACGGCGTAGCGGGCGACGATCTCCCGGCCGGCGTCGTCGGGGCCGAGAGTGCGCGGCTTGCCCCGCGAGACGTCGTAGCGAAAGAAGCCCGCGCCAGACTTGTGGCCGAGCCGGCCCGCCTTGACGAGCGCGGGAATCACCGGTGAGGCCTCGATCCGGTCGCCGTAGGCGGCGTTCATGACGAGCCCGGCGTAGAAGGCGGTGTCGAGGCCGATCAGGTCGTAGAGCTCGAGCGGGCCGAGCGGCATGCCGAAGCTGCGGGCCACGCGGTCGATCCGGCGCCAGTCGATTCCCTCGCGGACCAGTTCCACCGCCTCGTGCAGGTAGGGATTGAGCACCCGGTTGACGAGGAATCCCGGGCTGTCGCGGACGACGATCGGGCACTTGCCGAGCCGCTTCGCGTGGGCGACGACGGCGGCGACGGTGGCGTCGCTCGTGGCCGGACCGCGGACCACCTCGACGAGCGTCATGCGCCGGACGGGATTGAAGAAGTGCATGCCGCAGAACCGGGCCGGGTCGGCGAGCGGCTCGGCCAGCCGGGCGATCGGGTTCGTCGAGGTGTTGGTGGCGATGATCGTCGTCGGCGACACCACCCGCTCGATGTCGACGAGCACCTGCCGCTTGACGTCGGTTCGCTCGGTGACGCTCTCGATGACGAGATCGGCGCCGGCCGCCGCGGCCGTCGAGGTCGCGGTCCGCAGCCGGCCGGCGAGGGCCAGGGCCGCGGCCGGGTCGGTGGCCCGCGTCGCCCGATCCCAGGCCGCCTCGGCGAGAATCTCCGGCACGGCCCCCTCGACCACCGCCGCGTTCACGTCGCAGAGCGTCACCGGCAGGCCGGCGCGGAGGTGGGCCGCGGCGATGCCCGCGCCCATGATGCCGGCGCCGATGATGGCGGCCGAGGCGAGCGGGGCGGCCTCCGGCGTCGCGCCCGCGGCCGTCTCGGCGGTCGTCGCCACGCCACTGTCGCGCCGGTTCCGCTCCCCGATCTGGAACACCCGCAGCAACTGCGTGGCCACCGGCGTCCGCGCGAGCCGCGCGAATGCTTCCGATTCGATCCGACCGGCTGCGGCGGCGTCCACCTCCGCGCCGGCGAGGATCGTCTCCAGGATGCGCGGCGGCGCCGGATAGTGGCCGCCGGTGCGGCCGAGGATCACGGCCGACGACGTCGCCTCGAGGAAGTCGCGCTCGATCGGGTGGATGTCGATGCGTTCGGCCTGCCGCCGGCGGCGGGCGGCGATCCGGTTGCCGGCCCGCCAGGCGTCGATCATGCGGCGCGCGGTTTCCAGCGCCTGCTCGGCGGGCACGCAGGCATCGACGAGGCCGGCCCGCTCGGCCGCGGTGCCGCTGATCGGCTCACCAGCCGCGATCAACTCCACGGCAGGACCCGGGCCGATCAGCCGCGGCAAGCGCACCGTGCCGCCCCAGCCGGGCAGGAGGCCGAGCTTGACCTCGGGAAACCCGAGCGACGTGTGAGTGGCCGCCGTCGCGATGCGCAGGTCGCAGGCCAGCGCCAGTTCCAGTCCGCCGCCGAGGCAGACGCCGTCGATGATCGCCACGCTCGGCCAGCTCGCGGCCGAAAGACGGGCGAACAGGCCGCGGCCGGCGTCGCAGATGGCCGCGATCTCGGCCTCGGGCAGGAGGCGAAGTTTTTCCAGCCGGGCGACGTCGGCTCCGGCGAAGAACGACCCCGGTCGGCCCGAGAGCAGGACGACGCCGCGCAGGTACTGGCTGCCGCTCAGGCCCTCGATCGCGTCGATCGCGGTAGCCAGATCGGCGATCACCTGCGGCGTGATCACGTTGTAACGGTGGTCGGGGACCGCGAAAGCGAGGGTCACGAGCCCGTCGTCGTGCCGGTCGAGGGCAACCGTCGTGCGCGTGGTCCCGGGTGCGGTCGAGGCTGTCGGCATGGGGGATTTCGGCGGTTTCGCTTGCCCTGAGGCCGGAAACCGGTAGTGTATCGGGGTCGCCGCGGTGCGGAGAGGGCCTTTTTGGGCTTCGAGCACGCGGATTCCGCACGCACGGATGCCGAGGTCGTCGATGTCGTCCATATCATTGTCCCTGTCGCCCTCAGCCGAACACACCCGGTGGCCCGCTGGCCCGGCGACGGCCATGCTTCGGGATGGTGGCGGCCCGGCCATCGCCCTGGCCTGGACGGCGCTTGTGGCCGTGGCTGTCGCCGGCAGGCTCTGGCAGCCGGAGTGGAACGGCGTTCGTCTCTGGAACGTGACCCCGCTCGTCGCCGTGGCCCTCGCCTCCGGGGCGCTGTTCGGCAATCGCCTCGTTGCCGCCGCCGTGCCGCTCCTGGCGCTCGCGATCAGCAATGTCTTCGAACCGCCTTATAGAAGCCTCGTGGTGGCGGCCGCCGTGTTCGCCGCAAGTGCGGTGCCAGTGCTGCTGGGCGGCGTCGCACGCCGGGGTGGCTGGCTCGGCGTCCTCGGCGGGGCGGTTGCCAGTTCGCTCGTCTTTTTCGTCGTGACGAACTTCGCCCACTGGGCCGCGATGGGCGACTATCCGCTCGATTGGGCCGGGCTTGTCGAGTGCTATCGCCAGGCAGTGCCGTTCTACCGCCCGCTGGGAGACGTTCTCTGGAGCCTCGCCTTCTTCGCCGGGATCGCCGCCGTGACGGTCGCCCTCGGTCGCCTCGACGTGGCGTTCGGCGGACGGCCGAGTGCCGTGCGGTTGCCCGGTGCGCGGGCTGCCGCCGTCGAGTCCCGCCAGGGGCGGCTTGACTGACGAGCAGCGTGGCTGAGAATGCACGTGCAGCGAATCGCTGCAGGATCGCGGGAATGGCGGAATTGGCAGACGCGCCAGGTTGAGGGCCTGGTGGTAGAAATACCGTGCAGGTTCAAGTCCTGTTTCCCGCACTCGATCGATGGTCGGTGTGACACGCGCGGCAGAGCAAGCGGCGGAAGATGACCAGTCCTGATCAATCAGCCGCGAACGAGCCCGCGGACGCCGATTCGTCGGCGCCGCGGCGCATCCCGATCGGCACCCAGCGGCCCGGCGTGAAGCCGCCGTCGCTGGCGCCGAAGTATCAGTACGTGACGCCGTCCAAGCCCGTGGCGGAGCCGGCCGATGCGTCCGCAGAACCGCCGGCCGCGGCAGAACAGGGAGCGGATGAGGTCGTTGCCCAGACCGGCGCACCGGCCGTCGTCACCCAGACCGGCGCACCGGCCGTCGTCACCCAGACCGGCGCACCGGCCGTCGTCACCCAGACCGGCGCAGCGGCCGTCGTCGGCCAGACCGGCGCACCGGCCCCTGCCCCCGGGACTTCCGCCGCTCAGCCGTCGGCCACACCCGGTGCCGCCGACGCCGATGACAAGCGTGGCCGGGGCGGCCGCCGCGACCGGCGCCGCGACTCGGGCAACAAGGCCGCCTTCGCCGACACGCTGCCGCCGTCGCGCCGCGTGGCCGTGCCGAATCTCCGCGCCGATCTCGACGAGGAGTTGGAAGCCGACTTCGAGGCGGCCGTGGCCGGCATCGAGGTCGAGGACCTGCTGACCACGTCCGCCTCCGCCCGCGTCGATGCCCCGCTCGAGCCGGGCGCTCGGGTCAATGGCCGCGTCCTCGCGATCGGCCCCGACACGGCGTTCATCGATCTCGGCCTGCAGCGGCAGGGGGCGATGAAGCTCGCCGGCCTGATGGAAGCCGGCATCGACATCCCGGAGGTCGGCCAGAGCATCGATGTCGCCGTCGGGGCTCGCAACGAGGAGGACGGCCTGTACGACGTCGCACTTGCCAACCGGGCGGTCGCCGTCGAGGACTGGTCGCAACTGCAGGCGGGCATGGTCGTCGAGGCCAAGGTCACGGCGGCCAACAAGGGGGGCCTGGAGTGCCAGGTGGCCGGGCTGCGCGGCTTCATGCCGGCGAGCCTGGTGAGCACGTGGCGAATCGAAAACCTCGAGGAACTCGTCGGACAGACGCTGGAAAGCCTGGTGACCGAACTCGCCCCCGAGGCCCGGCGGCTCGTGCTCTCGCGACGGGCCGTGATCGAGCGGCAGGCGGCCGATGCCAAGGCGAAGCTGCTCGAGACGCTGGAGCCGGGCACCGAGCTCGACGGCATCGTGAGGAGCGTCCGCGAGTTCGGTGCCTTCGTCGACATCGGCAACGGTGTCGAGGGGCTCGTCCACGTCAGCGAACTCTCCTGGGAGCGGGTGGCGAACCCGGCCGACGTCCTCCAGCAGGGGCAGAAGGTCCGCGTCGTCGTCAAGAAGATCGACCGCCAGACCGGCAAGATCGGCCTCTCGGCCCGCGACCTGATCGAAAGCCCGTGGAAGCGGGCTGCCGACAAGTATCACGTCGGGTCGACGGTCCGCGGCACGGTCAGCCGGATCGCCCAGTTCGGCGCGTTCGTCAGGCTGGAGCCGGGCGTCGAGGGGCTCGTGCACATCTCGGAACTGGCGACGCGGCACATTCGCAGCGTCGGCGATGTCGTGCGCGAAGGGCAGCCGGTGGAGTGCCGCGTGCTCGACGTCGATCCCGACGCGCAGCGGATGTCGCTGTCGATCAAGGCTCTCGCTCCGGCGCCGGCGTCCGCCCAGTCCGCGGAGCAGGATGCCGCGGAGGCCGACGAGCCAGAGGCCGTGGCACCGCCCGCGGCGCCGAAGCGGACCGGTCCGCTCAAGGGTGGCCTCGGCGGCCGGTCGGACGGCGCGAAGTTCGGCCTCAAGTGGTGAGCCGCGCGGACGCCGCGGCCCGCTACGCTAGCGCGGCTCGATGCGGCGCTTCCCCATCCAGGGCACGAGCGGCTCGGGCACGTTCACCGAGCCATCGGCGTTCTGGTGGTTTTCCAGGATCGCGATGATGCCGCGGCTGATGGCGATCGCCGTGCCGTTGAGCGTGTGGACGAAGTGCGTCCCCTTCTCCCCGGGCTTTCGGTATCGCAGCCCGAGCCGGCGCGACTGGTAATCGGTGCAGTTGGACGTGCTCGTCACCTCGCCCCACTCGCCGCCGGCACCGCGGCCGGGCATCCAGGCCTCGAGGTCGAATTTTCGATAGGCCGGTCCGCCGAGGTCGCCGGACGGTGTGTCGATCACCCGGTAGGGAACGCCGAGGCCGTCGAACAGACGGCATTCCAGGTCGAGGAGCGTGTCGTGCAGCGCCGCGCTCTGCTCGGGCGCGGCGAAGGCGAACATCTCGACCTTCGTGAACTGGTGGACGCGGTACAGGCCGCGGGTCGCCCGGCCGTGAGCGCCGGCCTCCGTGCGGAAGCAGTGGCTGATGCCGCAGAGCTTGAGCGGCAGCTCCTCGGCGCCGAAGATCCGCTCGTGGTACGCCCCCCCGAGCGTGATCTCGGCCGTGGCCACGAGCGACAGGTCGGATCCGGTGATCGAGTAGATCTGCGACTCCGGGCCGCGCGGCATGAAGCCGGTGCCTTCGAGGATCGTGTCGCGGGCCAGGTCGGGCGTCGTCATCACGGTGAACCCCTCGCGCTGGAGGACGTCGATGGCGTACCGCTGCAGGGCGAGCTCGAGGAGCACGGCTTCGTTCTTGAGAAAGTAAAAACCGTGGCCGGCGACCGTGGCCCCGGCCTCGAAGTCGAAGAGGTCGAGGCCGGCGCCGAGATCGACGTGGTCGCGGGGGGCGAAGTCGAACGTCGGCAGTGGCGTGGCCCCGCGCCGGACTTCGACGGCGGCATCCTCGCCGCCGACGGGCGCGGATGGATGCGTCAGGTTGGGGATCGTCCTCAGGATCACCTCGCTCTCGGCCGAGATCTCGGCAGCCTTCGACTCCAGGGCCGAGACCTCCTCGCGGAGCCTGCGGCCCTCGGCCTTCTTGGCCTCGCGGTCGGCGGCGTCGGTCGCCTGGCCGATCGACTTGCTCACCAGGCCGGCCTGCTGGTTGAGCCGGTCGACGTCGGCCTGCAGCTGGCGGCGCAGCCGGTCGAGGGCGGCGAAACGGGGCACGTCGGCGGCCGAGCCGCGGGCCCGGCAGTTGGCGGCGACGAGGTCGACGTTGTCGGCGACGAAACGGCGGTCGAGCACGGCGTTCTCCGAAAGGGGGGCGCGGTCTGACGTGGCCGCGCGGCCGGGATGTTTATACTTCACGCTCCACCGGCGGATGCCCGACCGGCGGCCCCGAAGTGTGCCAGACAGATGCCCGACTCCGCCAGTGCCGCCGTCGCCGAGCCCACGACGACCGTGCCGGTCGCTCAGCCCCGCGAGAAGCCGCGCCGCCAGCCGCGGTATCACGTCATTCTCTGGAACGACGACGACCACTCGTATCACTACGTGATGGCGATGCTCAAACAGCTCTTCGGCCATCCGCACGAGCGTGGCTTCAAGCTCGCCGAGCAGGTCGATCGCAGCGGCCGGGCGATCGTGCTCACGACCACCAAGGAACATGCCGAGCTGAAGCGCGACCAAATCCACGCCTTCGGCGCGGACCGGCTCGTGGCCCGCTGCAAGGGGTCGATGAAGGCGTCGATCGAGGCGGAGGGCTGACGTGCCCTGGCGACTGGTGGTGGATCGAAGGACCGGATGAGCGAACGCTCCGCACCATTCGACGTCTTCCGCATCGAGCAGGAGATCCGGGCACGGCACCCGGAGGTGGTATTCGCGAGCCCGCGGACGCTGCGCCGCGTGATCCGGGCCGACCGCGGCCTGCCCGCCTTCTGGCCGCGCATCCCCCATCGCGAGATCGTCGTCATCGCGGCCCGCCGGCTGGCGGAGATCGCCGATGACTTCTGGGCGTTTCCCGCCGATCTGCCGGAGACGATCCTGCTCGTGGCCCGGCCCGATGCCGACCGGTATCAAACGCAGGGTCTCGAAGCCCTGCTGCGGGCCTACTGGCGGCGGCTGTTCCACGGGCAACTCGACGCCCGTCTGGCCGGCCTCGATGCCGCGGCCCGCGCGCGGATCGCGGCGGCCGTTCCCCCGGACATCCTCGGTGAGGCCCGCGCGGTGCTCGAGCAGGAACTGGCCGTCGGCCGCGACGCCGGCGACGACGCGGTCCGCGCCGAGTTCGTCGCGACATTTCTCGAGCTTCGCGGCTTCGCCCCGGACGTGGTCGGCGACTGGTTTCCCGCGATCGCCGATGCCGACGCCCTCGCCGACGTGCTGGGCCCGGAGGTGGCGGCCGGCGACCTGTTCGCCGCCACGCGGCCGGCCGGGATCGAATCCGACGACGATCCCGCGGAGCCCGTCGCCATCCGCCCCGTGGCGGCGGCCCGCGGCATGCTGCCGGCGTGGTGGCCGCGGCCGACGGCCGCATTCCTCCGCCGCGGAGCCGACCGGGCGGCCGCCCGTGGCAACCTCGTGCGGGCGATCCTCGACGAACTTCGCGCGGCCACGGCCGGCGACCGCAGCGGAGCGGCCGAACCGCGGGCCGATCACGTCGCCGCCTTCGCGCGGCGGGTCGTGCACGCCAGCGGAGCCGGCGAGGAGGCCGTTGCCAGATGGGCGGCGTTCATCCGCGGAGTCGCGGTCGTCAGCGGCGGCTCCGCCTGGACGGCCTCGGCCCGGCTGCTCTTCGACCTGCAGAAACTGTGCGTCGACGCGGAGCGGGAGAGCTACGCCACGCGGCTGCTGTCATGGCTCGCGAGCGCTGGCCGGCGCCCGCTCACGAAGCCGCTTCCCTGCCAGCGGCTGCTGGCCATTCACCGCCATGCAGTGAAGGCGTCGACGCGCCTGGCCCGCCTCGGTGCCGAGGTGGGCGGTGCCGACGGGGCCGACCTGCTCGCCGGCGCGGTGTCTGCCACCGGCCGCGCGGCCCGCAGCGGCCTGCAGCCGCGGGTCGAGGCGGCGATCCACGGCGCCGGCCTCGTCCCCGGCTGCCTCGTCGAAGAGGCGGCCTTCGACACGCTGGTCGACGAGCTGCTCGACGGCATGCTCGACCGTGGTTTCATCTCCTTCGGCGACCTCCGCGATACCGTGTCGCGCAACCAGCTCAAGCTTCCCGACCTCGCCGGCATTGGCGAGTGGCTGGCTGGCGACCAGTTGCTGCGGGCCGATCGGGCGCTCGGGGCGGCGCTCGACGGGGCCTACCGGCCCGCGCCGGTGTATCTCGCGGTGCTGCAGCGGCTCAGCGCCCCGTTCTTCGGCGTCGGCGCGGGGCGGCTATTGACGACGCATCTGCTTCTTCCCTTCGGCGCGGCATGGATCGCGCTGCACGGGGTCGATCACGTCATCGAGCCGCTGACCGCGTATTCGCTCGGTGAAACCTGGCACATCTACACGACGGTGCGGATGCTCGCGATCGGCATCCTGCTCTGGGCGATGCTGCACGTACCGGCCGTTCGCACGGCGCTGCGGACGGTGGCGGGCATGGTCGGCGGCGTGCTCTACGAGCTGGCCTTCGTGCTACCCGCCCGGCTGCTGCGGCTGCCGGCCGTGGCCGCGATACTGTCGAGCCTGCCCGTGGCCTGGTTTCGGCGTTATCTGGCGAGCCCGCTCGTGCTGACCGGCGCCGCCTGGCTCTGCCTGCCACACCACGGGGGGGCGGTCTCGCGGAGCACGCCCTGGGTGCCGCCGGCCCTGTTCGCGGTCGCCACGACGCTGCTCAGTTCCCGGGTCGGCCGCCTCGCCCAGGAGCGGATCGTGGAGGGGATCGGGCGGGCCGTACACCAGTTCCACATCCACATCCTCACGGGGCTCGTCGCCTGGATCATCGACCTCTTCCGCCGGGCCGTGGATGCCGTGGAGGGGACGCTGTACGCGGTGGACGAGCAGCTCCGCTTCCACTCCGGCGAGTCGCGGGCGGCCCTGGCGGTGAAGTCGGTGCTGGCCGCGGCCTGGTCGGTGGTCGATGCCGGCGTCCGGTTCTGCGTCACGCTCCTCATCGAGCCGCAACTCAACCCGATCAAACATTTCCCCGTCGTCACGGTGTCGCACAAGCTGCTCGTGCCGATGATTCCCATGGTGGCCGGGCAGCTCGTGGCCACGACCGGCATGGAGAAGGGGCTGGCACTGACGGTCGTGACGTTCGTTTCCACGTGCATCCCGGGCGTGTTCGGGTTTCTGGCCTGGGAATTGAAGGAGAACTGGCGGCTGTACGCGGCCAACCGGCCGGGCAGCCTGCGGCCCGTCCAGGTGGGACCGCACGGCGAGACCGTCCGGCGGCTGCTTCTCCCCGGCTTCCATTCGGGCACGATCCCCAAGCTGTTCGCCAAGCTGCGACACAGCCGCGCGGCGTCGCGCGGTTCGGCGCAGCGGCGGGCCGCGCTGGCGGAGCATCACCTGCACGACCTCGAGTCGGAGGTGAGCGAGTTCGTCGAGCACGAGTGCCTCGGGCTCGTGCGCCGGGCCGCCGGCTTCGATGGCGTGGTGCTGCGGGTCGCCGACGTGGCGCTCGCGGTCGACCGGATCGGCATCGCGGTGGCGGCGGACGCCCTCGGCCCGGAGCCGCTCGAGATCGAGTTCGTTCGCCGGGACGGAGGGATCGAGTCGCGTGTCCGCGCGGCTGGCTGGCTGACCGCGCTCGACGGTCCGCGGCAGGCGGCCGTGCGGCTGGCGATCGCGGGTCTGCATCGGCTGGCGGGCGCCGACCGGGCCACGGCGGCCTTCGTGGATCCGGCGGCGGACCCGCAGGATCGACCGCAGCCCGGCAGCGACGGCCTCGCGCCGGTCACGCCGTTTCCTTGGGCGACGTGGCGGGACGCCTGGGACGCTGTTGCTGGGGTTTCGCCGCGGGCAGCACACCCGGGCTTTCCACAGGCTGTCGGGGAGCCGGTCGGGGGCACGCGCAGGAGCCGGTGAACTTTGCCTGCACCACACGACGCACCATGCCGCAAGAGCCCGCGACGGCAAAGTCCGCCGGCGACGAGCATGCTCCCGATCGGCGGACCATCGCCACCGGCCGCGAGGGGTCCGCGCGGCACCCTTCAAAAAGCGAGCGGCCCGGACCATCGGGGTCCGGGCCGCTCGGCATCGACAGGGGACGATCAGGCCGCGATCATTCGCAGCAGGGAACCTCGCGGTACACCGTCTTCGGCACGCACCGGGTCACCGTGTAGGCGACCTTCTTCGGCACCAGCCGGACGACGTCGACCGTCTTCGTGAAGTGCACGGGCCGGGTGACACAGACGGGAACCTGCTTCGTCCGCGTCTCCCGCACCATCGTGCACACCTTGTAGCACTCCTCGCGTGACCGCTCCTCGCGGACCATCTTGCAGACCCGCGACGTGCAGGTCTTGACCCGCTGCTCCGCGACCATCGTGCACACCTGGTAGGTGCAGGTCCGGACCTGCTCCTCCGGCACCATCCGGCAGACCTGATAGCTGCAGGTGCGAACCCGCTGCTCCGGCACCATCCGGCACACCTGGTAGGTGCGAACGCGCTGCTCGGGCACCATCCGGCAGACCTGGTAGGAGCAGGTGCGCACATGCTGCTCGGGGACCATGCGGCACACCTGGTAGGTGCGGACCCGCTGCTCGGGCACCATGCGGCAGACCTGGTAGGTGCAGGTGCGGACGCGCTGCTCGGGGACCATCCGGCACACCTGGTAGGTGCAGGTCCGCTGCTCGGGGACCATCCGGCAGACCTGGTAGGAGCAGGTGCGGACGCGCTGCTCGGGGACCATCCGGCACACCTGGTAGGTGCGGACACGCTGTTCCGGCACCATCTGGCAGACCTGGTAGGAGCAGGTGCGGACGCGCTGCTCGGGGACCATGCGGCACACCTGGTAGGTGCAGGTCCGCTGCTCGGGGACCATCCGGCAGACCTGGTAGGTGCAGGTGCGGACGCGCTGCTCGGGGACCATCCGGCAGACCCGGTAGGTGCGGACCCGCTCCTCCGGCACCATCCGGCAGACGGTGTAGGTGTAGGTCTTGAGCCGCTGCTCCGCGACCATCGTGCACACCTTGTAGCACTGCTTCTCGACGACGGTCTCCTTGACGTGACGGATGCACTCGATCTCCTTCTCGTGCACCTCGGGCACCCAGACCTTCTTGGTGATCGTCCGCGGCGGGCACTGCTCCTCGATCGTGCACACCTCACCGGGCACGAAGCACTTCCGGCCCGTGCACGGGTCGCAGACCCAGCAGCCCGGCTCACGGATGCGACGGGTCACCACCGGTCCGGGGACCTCGCAGGTCTCCGTCTCCCAGCGGCCGCTGCAGACCTTGACCGTCTTCGTGAAGCGGACGGGCTTGCAGACCGTCCGGCACACGTCGCGCTCCCGCGTCTCCCACACCGGCTTGCAGACGGTGTAGGGGATCTCCTTCGTGCACACCTCCTTGACCGGCTTGCAGACGGTGTAGGTCTCCTGCCGCTCCTCGTAGACCGGCTTGCAGACGGTGTACGGGATCTCCTTGGTCATCGTCTCGGAGACGGGCCTGCAGACGGTGTACGTCCGCTCGCGGGTCTCGTAGACGGGCTTGCAGACCGTGTAGGGGATGTCGCGGGTCCGCGTCTCGTAGACCGGCTTGCAGACGGTGTACACCTGCTCGCGGGTCTCGTAGACGGGCTTGCAGACGGTGTAGGGGATCTCCTTGGTCATCGTCTCGTAGACGGGCTTGCAGACGGTGTAGGTCCGCTCGCGGGTCTCGTAGACGGGCTTGCAGACGGTGTACGGGATCTCCTTGGTCATCGTCTCGTAGACCGGCTTGCAGACGGTGTACGCCTGCTCGCGGGTCTCGTAGACGGGCTTGCAGACCGTGTAGGGGATTTCCCTGGTCCGCGTCTCGTAGACGGGCTTGCAGACGGTGTACACCTGCTCGCGGGTCTCGTAGACGGGCTTGCAGACCGTGTACGGGATCTCCTTGGTCATCGTCTCGTAGACGGGCTTGCAGACCGTGGAGCGGATCTCGCGGGTCCGCGTCTCGTAGACGGGCTTGAGCACCGTGTAGGGAACTTCCCTGCTGATCGTCTCCCAGACCGGCTTGCAGACCGTGTAGTTGACGGTCCGGCTCCGGGTTTCCCAGACCGGCCGGCTGACGGTGTATTCGACTTCCTTGACCGACCGCTCCGTCTCGTAGCGGACGCAGTCGATCTCACGCTGCTCGACGACCCGCTCGCAGACCGTCTTGTAGCAGGTGTATTGCTGCTGCTCGTAGACGACGTCCTTGACGAGCCGCGTGCCCGTGCACGGCGCGGGATCTTCGCAGCCCGTGCAGCCGGCGCGGGCCTCGGCGAAGCCGACCGCCGTCATCTTCGCTCCGGCGTGCCGGAAACTGGCCAGCCCGCAATAGCCGGCGTCAGCCGCGTTGCTCCACGTCACCATGCCGGTCAACGCCAGCACACACCACAACAGCCTGCTTTTCATCTCTGTAGCCGCTCTCGGGGAGGGCTCCTGCGAACGGAATGGGATCCACGCGAACCGACCCGCGGTCCGCCACCCAAACCATCGGCCACAAACTCGACGCAGATCGACCATTTCCCGCGACCCTCCGGCTTTTTCCAGAGTCCCGCCGGTGGTACAACCGTTACCACCCATCCCCCGGGAAGAGGATCGTTGGTGTTTCCCAGGCGGGGGGGTAGAGTCGACGCGGTTTTCCTGGGTCTGCCGGCCGCTGCCATGACTGAATCCCGTCCTTCATCCGCCCCGCCGGGAGACGTGCCGTCGGATGCGACGGTTCCCAAGGTCGTCGTCAACCGGTTGTCGCTCTATCTGCGCGAACTGCAGCGACTGGTCGCGTCCGGCGAGCACACGATCTCCTCGGGGCAGTTGGGCACGTTGCTCGGCTTCAGCGACGCCCAGGTTCGCAAGGACCTCGGCTTCTTCGGGCAGTTCGGCTACCCGGGCGTCGGCTACCGCTGTGAAGAACTGATCCGGGCGATGCGGGACATCCTCGGCACGAACCACCCGTGGGCCGTGGCGATGGTCGGGGTGGGCAACCTCGGACAGGCGTTGCTCGGCTACCGCGGCTTCGGCCGGCAGAACTTCAGGATTGCCGCCGCCTTCGACGCCGATCCGGCCAAGGTGGGACGAACGATCCAGGGGATCCGTGTCCAGCCGCTCGCCGAACTGGCGGAGACCGTCCGATCCCAGGGCCTCCGCCTGGGGATGATCGTCGTGCCGGCCGATCGGGCGCAGGAAGCGGCGGATCTGCTCGTGGCCGCCGGGGTCGAAGGGATCGTGAATTTCGCCCCGGTCACGCTCGCGCTGCCCGCCGGCGTGGAGAACGTCGGCGTCGACCTCGCCATCGAACTGGAGCAGCTTTCGTTCGCGGTGACGAACCGTCCGGGCAAGGGGCCGGCCGAGGCCGCGCCGGCGGGCTAGCAGGGCGGAATGCCCCGCACGTCCGCGGGCGGTCCGGCCGCCGTGCCTGCGCTTGCTCCCAGAGCCCGGCGGCATGGCCAGGGCACCCTCCAGAACCCTGCCGCGCGGTATCATAGAGTGCGGTTTTTCCGCGATACCCGGTGGTGTAACGGTAGCACAAGGGATTTTGGTTCCCTTTGTCTAGGTTCGAATCCTAGCCGGGTAATTCCCGCTCAAGCGGGCGAAAGCCCAGCCGTTTGCCCCGGCCGGCGTGGTGGTAGACTGCCGGGTTTCGTTTCTCCAGCACCAGGACGGTCCGCGACGTGCCCAGTTCTCCCAGCGTCAGCAAGGCCCAGCAGAAGGCGATCCAGAAGGCCGACACGCTCATCGAGGCCCTCGGCTGGATCCGCAAGTTCCGCGACACCACCACCGTGATCAAACTCGGCGGCAGTGTCGTCGAGCACCCGGACTCGCTGCGGCACCTGCTCATCGACATCGTCTTCCTGTCCACCCTCGGCATGCGGATCGTCGTCGTCCATGGCGGCGGCAAGGCGATCAGCCGGGCCATGGACAAGGCGGGGCTCGAGCCGCGGTTCGTGCAGGGCCGGCGCTACACCGACGCCGCCACGCTGGCGATCGTGGAGAAGGTGCTCGCCACCGAACTCAACCACGAACTCGTGGCCCGCATCGAGGAGTACGGCGGACGCGCCATGTCGCTCAACTTTCTCTCCACCAACGTGCTATTCGGCGAGCGAATCACGCTCCCCGGCCCGGACGGCGACCGGCTCGACCTCGGTCACGTCGGCGAGGTGACCCGCGTCGACCGCCTGACGATCGACAACCTCACCTATGCCGGCCAGGTGCCGGTGATCCCCTCGATGGCCCTGTCGACGGAGGGGGAAAAGCTGAACGTCAACGCCGACACGGCGGCCACGGCGGTCGCGGCGGCGATCGGCGCGGAGAAGCTCGTGGTCCTGAGCGACATCCCCGGCGTGCTGCGGGACGTCGCCGATCACGAGAGCCTGATCCACTCGCTCCGCGCCTCCGAGGCCCGGCGGCTGATCGCCGACGGCACCATCTCCGCCGGCATGATTCCCAAGATCGAGGGCTGCCTGGAAACCCTCGACCGGGGCGTCAAGAAGATCCACATCATCGACGGCCGGCTTCGGCACTCGCTGTTGCTCGAAATCTACACGACCAGCGGCGTGGGCACGGAACTGACACGCGACGATGCCGTCGCTGCCGGCGCCCGGCCCGCGGCCGCACCCATGGCCGTCCGCTGACCCCTTCCCCCGCTCCCCCTCCATCACCGCGATCACAGGAGCCTGCATGGCCACCATCGATCAGCCGTCCACCGCGATCGGAGCGAAGACGCAGGCCGTCATCGACACGTTCTCCCGCTACGTCGTCCCCAACTACCGCCGGTTTCCGGTGTGCCTCGTTCGCGGCGCCGGCTCCCGGGTGTGGGATGCCGAGGGCAACGAGTACCTCGACCTGTTCCCGGGCTGGGGCTGCAACCTGCTCGGGCACTGCCCCGGCCCGGTCGTCCGTGCGGTGCAGGAGCAGGTGGCCCGGCTGATCCATGTGCCCAACACCTGGTACACCGAGCCGCAGGGGGAGTGGGCCCAGTTGCTCGCCGAGCGTTCCTTCGGCGGCCAGGCCTTCTTCTGCAATTCCGGCACCGAGGCCAACGAGGCCGCGATCAAGCTCGTCCGCCTCCGGACCGACGGCCGGAAGTACAAGATCGTCACCTTCAGCGGCGGCTTCCACGGCCGCACGATGGGGAGCGTGACGGCCACCGCGCAGCCCAAGTACCACGAGGGCCTGGGGCCGATGCTCGCGGGCTTCCACTATGTCCCCCACGGCGACCTGGAGGCGGTGGAACGGGTCATCGACGACCAGACCGGCGCGATTCTCGTGGAGCCGATCCTCGGCGAGGGGGGCGTGGTGCCGGCGCCGCCGGGCTTCCTCGAAGGGCTGCGCCGGATCGCCGACGACCGCGACCTGCTCCTCGTGTTCGACGAGGTGCAGTCGGGCTGCGGCCGCACCGGCCGCTGGTTCGGCTACCAGCACTTCGGCGTCGTGCCCGACGTGATCACGCTTGCCAAGAGCCTGTGCGCCGGCATCGCCGGCGGCGCGCTGCTCACGACCGCCGAACTCGCCAGGCACCTCCGGCCCGGCATGCATGCCGCGACCTTCGGTGGCAACCCGGTGGCCGCCGCGGCGGGCATCGCCGCGGTGCGGATGATCGAGGACGAGGGGCTGCTCGGCAACGTGGAGCGGGCGGCATCCGACTTCCGCGGCCGGCTCGAGGTCCTCCAGGCCCGGTGTCCGGCCGTCCGCGCCGTCCGCGTCATCGGCATGATGATCGGCATCGAGCTCTCGATCGACGGTGCCGCGGTCGTGCAGGAGTGCCTCGACCGGCAGCTGCTCGTGAACTGCACGCAGGGGCGGGTGATCCGCCTGCTGCCGGCCATAAACATCACGCCCGCCGAGGTCGCGGAGGGATGCGACCGGCTCTGTGCGGCGATCGAGGCGGTCGTCGAGCGGACCGCCGGGGGCTGACGTCATGCGGCACATCGTCGTTCCGGAAGATCTGACGGCCGCCGAGATCGAGGCGGTGTTCGCGATCTCCCGCGACCTGCAGGTGAAGTACGAGGCCGGCCGTCGGGACGCCCTGCTCCCCGGCCGGGTGCTGGCCCTGGTCTTCGAGAAGCCGAGCCTGCGGACGCGGGCCAGCTTCGAGGCAGCGATGGCCCACCTCGGCGGCACGAGCCTGTTCCTCGGCGCTGACTCGGGGTTCGCGTCGTCGCGGGAGAGCATCGTGGACTACGGTCGGGTGCTCAGCGAATACGTTGACGCGATTGTCTGCCGCTCGAAGGCGCACGACACGATCGTGCGGCTGGCGTCCGCCGCCAGCGTGCCGGTGATCAACGGCCTCTCCGACTACTGTCATCCCTGCCAGGCGCTGGCCGACATCTACACACTTCGCACCCGGGTGGGCCGGCTGGCCGGGCTGACGCTGGCCTTCGTCGGCGACGGCAACAACATGGCCCGGTCGCTGGCCGTGGTCTGCGGGCTCCTCGGGATGCGGTTCGTGCTCGCGGCGCCAGCCGCATACCAGTTCGACGCCGGCTTTCGTGCCCACCTGCGGCGGATTCTGCCCGACGCCGACATCTCCGAGACCACCGACCCGCAGGCCGCCGTCCGCGGCGCGGCCGTGGTCTACACCGATGTCTGGACCAGCATGGGGCAGGAGCAGGAGCGGGCGGAGCGGCTGGCGGCGCTCGCCCCCTATCAGGTCAACGAGCGGCTCATGGCCGCCTGCCCGGACGCGGTCTTCATGCACTGCCTCCCCGCCCGCCGCGGCGAGGAGGTCACCGACGGCGTGATCGACGGCCCGCAGAGCGTGGTCGTCGAGGAGGCGGCGAACCGGATGCACGTCCAGAAGGGCCTCTTGGCCTGGCTCCTCGGCCATGCATGATGCGGCAGCATTCGCGCCGGCGCCGCCGTCCCGGCGTCGGCACCGGCTTACCGTCGCCGGGCGAAGCCCGCCGACGCAGGGCAACAGTTGCGGCGTGATTCGCGGCAGCATTCGCGCCGGCGCCGCCGCTGGCACGTCGTCGGGCGTCAACACGGCGTTCGGCCGCCGACCTGGCCGGATCAGGCGATGCCCTCGGCCCGCATCGCCTGCCAATCGGCGGTGGTGGGCTTGGCGACCGTGCCGAAGAGGTAGTCCCCGATCGGCAGCGCCACGTTGAAGTTGGTATTCGGATAGCGGTGATGGAGGAAGTGGTGACGGGCGACGTGCTTGAACACCGCCCATTTGGCGAACGCCCGGTTCGCCGGCTTGTGCATCTCCAGGTGGATCAGGTTCCAGAGCACGTGGTGCATGCAGACGACGAGCGGAAACATGACCGCGGCCGTGGTCGACACGCACGCCAGCAGCAGGCTCACCGGCAGCGACTCGAGCAGGCCCTCGCTGACATTCAGGCGGATGCCGCGGTCCTCGCCGTGGGGGACCGGATGGTCGTGGAACGACCGGCGGTACTGGGTGTGATGCTCGACGGCATGGCTGGTGAACATCCGGCGCCGGGCATGCAGGAACCGAAAGGGGAAGTGCCGCGGCTTGCGGTGCATGAGCCGGCTGTGCACCTGATGCTCGATGAGGGACATGAGCACGACGAGTGCGCCGAACCAGCAGACCAACTGGAGGACGAACGGCATGACGGGGCTCCGCGTGGCACGAAGCGGCCCGGATGTTGGCACAGAGTGCCAACCGGCTGCATCGGACGGCGAATGTGTAGCAGAATGCCGGGCACGACGGCAGGCCGATTTCGGGCCGCCAAGCCGCCGCCCGGGGTCAATTCGCCGGCCGTTTCTTCCCACCCGGGCCGATCGGCCGCGGATGCCCGGGGCGGCGCGGTCCGCCGCCGTGGGCGGGCCGCGCCGCCGGCGGGCGTCGGCCGGGTGGCCGCCGGCCGGGCGACCGCCGTGGCTCATGGGGCGCATCGAGGAGCTCGTCGCCGACGGTGGCCGGTGGTGCGAAGTGGTGGAGGATCGCCGCCGCCACGTCGGTCGGCGCATGCCCCGCGGCGACGAGCCGCTCCACCACGTGCGCGGCGGCGGGGAACGGTCCTGCGCCGAGCGTCTCGCGGAGCCGGGCCACGATCGCGTCGGCGCGACGCCGGGCCACCATCTCGGCGGTCGGGACGGGAACGCGGCGAATCGGCGTCCCCGTGAACCGCTCGATCGCCCGCAGCCCGTAGCTGGCGCCGCCGGAGACGAGCGTCACCGCGCGGCCCGCCCGGCCGGCGCGACCCGTCCGGCCGATGCGATGCACGTAATCCTCGCCGTCCTGCGGCAGGTCGTAGTTGACCACGAGTTCGAGATCGTTCACGTCGATCCCCCGGGCCGCCACGTCCGTGGCGACGAGAAAGCGAAATGCCCCGCGCTTGAAGCCCTCCATGACCCGCGTCCGCTGGGGCTGGGCCATGCCGCCGTGGAGCCGCTCGGCGGCGAAGCCGCGGCCCGCCAGCGACTCGGCCAGTTCCTCCACCATGCGCTGCGTGTTGCAGAAGATCAGGCCGCTGCGGGCGTCGTGATACTCGATCACCCGGCAGAGGGCGGCGAGTTTGGCCTGATGCCGCACCTCGTGGCATACCTGCTCGACCAATGGCGGCCCGGCGGCGGGCCGCCTGGCGATGGTCACCATCCGCGGATCGCGTGACTGCCGCCGGACGAGCGCCTGCACGGGAGGGGAGAACGTCGCCGAGAAGAAGACGGTCTGCCGGGCGGCAGGAGCGGCGCCGAACAGTTTCTCGACGTCCTCCAGGAAGCCCATGTCGAGCATCCGGTCGGCCTCGTCGAGAACGAGCAGCGAGATCGACGCCAGGCCGAGCGTGCCGCGGGCGAGGTGGTCCACCAGCCGGCCCGGTGTGCCGACGACGATCTGCGGGCCGCGGCTCAGTTCGGCGAACTGCCGTTCGTACGAGTCGCCGCCGTAGAGCGTCGCCACCCGGAGGCCCGTCTTGAACCGGCCGAGCTTGCGGGCCTCGGTGCTGATTTGCATCGCCAGTTCCCGCGTCGGGGCCAGGATCAGCACCTGCGTCGCCCGCTCGTCCGGCACGATCCTCTCGATCGCCGGGATGCAGAAGGCCGCGGTCTTGCCGGACCCGGTCTCCGACTGGCCGACAACGTCGTGCCCCGCCATGATCGCCGGGATCGCGGCCGCCTGGATGGGCGACGCGGCCGCGAAGCCGAGTTGCTCGACCGCCTGGAGCACGGCGGGCGAGAGGCCGAGGTCCGAAAACGACGGCCCCGCGTCACCGGTCGGAGCGGGGCCGGCTGGGGAAACGTCGGGCTCGGGATTGGCAGGACCGCGGTGCACTAGAACCGGCGCCCGCCGCGGCCGCCACCACCGCCACCACCGCCACCGGACTCGCGCGGCTTGGCCTCGTTGACGGTCAGCGCTCGGCCGCCGAAGTCCTTCTCATGCATGCCGGCGATCGCCTGCTGGGCCGCCTCGTCGGTCTGCATCTCGACGAACCCGAAGCCCTTGCTGCGGCCGGTGTCGCGATCCTGGATGACCTGGGCGCTGACCACGTTGCCGAATTCGAGGAACATTTGCTCCAGCGACTCGCTGGTCACGCTGTAGGCGAGGTTTCCGACGTAAAGCTTCTTTCCCATGACACGCACACTCCTGAGGATGACCCGGTTGATTTCGGGGTCACTGCGAAAGGGCCAAAAATGGCAGCCCGCCAGAGGGTCAAGGCGAGCAAAAGGGGGCTCGGGCGGGAAGAGATCCCGCCCTGCCTCGAGGAGCGTCGTCCGAAACCAACCGTAGAAATGTAACCCCGGATAGGACGACACGCAAATCGGTCGACGTGGCGAGCGGCGGCACCGCTCCGGGGCGGGACGCCTCCGCCCGGCCGATTCATGCCGCGTGGGCGAGGAGCCGGCGCGGCAGTTCGATGGACGGATTGCGTTGCAGCCTCGCCAGGCCGGCTCCGCTCACGTCGCGCAGGCCGCGCAGCGAGAGCAGTGCGCCGGCATGCAGCGACACGATCGCGGCCACGTCGTCGGTCAGGCTTTCGACCCAGTCGAGGGCCAGGAACGGGTGGCGGACGATCTCGCGCGCCACGTCAGCCGAAAGCCGGCGCAGCCCCGTCAGGGCCAGGCCGCCGGCCCGGTGCGTGGCGAGGATCGCTGCCACGCCGGGCGTGATCGTCGTCACGTCGAGGAACAGCCCGGACAACCCCTCGATGCCCCGGACCGCGGGCTGGGCGGCGAGCAGCGCCGCCCGCGGCTCGTCGATCTGCGCGAGTCCCGTGAACTGGATGGGCCCCCGGTGCCGCAGCAGCTGCCGCAGCCGGGGCAGGGGAACGTCGTTCCCGGCCTGGATGATCAGCGCCCCGACGTGGTCGCCGAGGTTCTCGGCGACGGTGTCATCGACGGGCAAGGCGTCGAGGTGCAACGCGCCGGTGTGACGGGCCAGGTGACGGGCCTGCCGCGGCGTCAGCCGCTCCAGGTGGTTGAGGCACAGATGCCCCGACCGCGCGCCGAACGCCGCGGCGGAGGCGTCGTTGAGCCGCCTGACGCCGTGCAGGTGGAGGTGGCCGCGGTGTCGCGCGAGGTGGATCGCCACCCGCGCCGGCAGCTGCACCAGGCCGCCGAGAAACAGGTTGCCACGATGCTGCGCGAGCGCCGCGGCCGCGGCGGGATCGAGCCGCCGCAGGCCGTCGAGATGCAGGTCGTTGGCGTGGCGGGCCAGGCCGACGGCGGCGGCGGCGTCGAGCGCGGCCAGCCGGTCGAGGGACAGCTCGCCGCCATGGCCGCCGAGCGCGCGGGCGGCGGCCGGGGATAGGCGGCGGAGATGGTTCAGCGACAGGCCTCCGGGATGATGGCGGCCGAGCTCGGCTGCGACCGCGTCGGTGATCGATGTCAGCGCGTCGAGGTACAGGTGCCCCCGATGCTCTGCGAGCTCGCGGGCCACCGACAGCGGCAGCCGGAGGAGCCCGTGGAGGTAGAGGTGGGTCTTGGCCTGGCCGACGACGTCCGGCGGGTGGCCGGCGTGCGATCGGTCGAGCGCCAGCCAGCCGTACGCCGCGGCGGCGATCGGATCGGCGTCGCTCGGGCCGTTGCCGGAGTCGTCCGGAGCGAAAGGCCGCGAGAAGCGGGCCACGAGTTCACGGGCACCGGCAGCATCGAGCCGCTGGATCCTCCCCGTCTCGTCTCGCAGCGACTGACTTCCCCTCGATGCATCCATCGCGCCGCTCCTCGGGTCCGAGCCGACATTGTATCGGCTCGGCGCCGGAGCGGACCGGTGCTCGGCGGCTATGACACGGTTCGTCGTGCCTGCCTGCCCGGCGGGCGCGGCGCAGATGTCGGGCGAGTGACCTCAGGAGCGAACGGTCATTTCGTCGCCGGCGCGTCCTTCTTCGCCCCCTTCTCCTCGAGGATGATGGATGCGGAGTTGATGCAGTAGCGGAGGCCCGTCGGCGGCGGGCCGTCATTGAAGACGTGGCCGAGGTGGGCGCCGCAGCGCCGGCAGGTGACCTCGGTGCGGACGCCGAAGCCGGGGACGGCGGCCAGCGAGCGGTCCGCGTGCTCGGCGATCGCCTTCCCCTTCACGCCGTCGATCGGGGCCGTGAAGCTCGGCCAGCCGCAGCCGCTGTGGAACTTTTCGCCGGAGGCGAACAGCGGCTCGCCGCAGCAGACGCAGCGGTAGGTGCCGGGCGTCTTGGTGTCGGTGTATTTGCCGGTGAAGGCCCGCTCTGTCCCCTTCTTGCGGGTCACCTCGAACTGCAGGGACGTAAGCCGCTTCTTCCACTCCTCGTCGTTGCGGGGCAGCTCTGCATCGGGGACGCGGCCCTTCGCGGCCGGGTTCTTCTCGGCATCGACCGTTTCATTCTCTGGTACCGACACGGGTCTGGACTCCTGTTTGGCCGGCGGTGCGGCCGACGCCGAGGGAAGGAAACAGGCCGCGGCCAACGGCAGCGTGCACGTGAACACGGCCTGCCACGACGGACGATGCCTGCTGATCCGATGCCCGGTTATCTGGTGCCTGGTCATCTGATGCCTCTCCTGCGAACGGATCACTGCGGTTTCGCCCGCGGGTCGGGCAGGACCTTCGGCTCGTAGGGGTGGTTGCGACGCCGGACCACCTCCGCCTTGACGATTGTATCCGGTTTGAGGCCGGGGAGCGGCCGGCCCTGTTCGTCCTGCGTGCGGATCAGTTTGGGGAGCACGTCGAAGCCGCTGATAACGCGGCCGAAGACCGTGTGCTTGCCGTCGAGGTGCTCCGTGGGGCGAAAGGTGAGGAAGAACTGGGATCCGCCGGTGTTCTTCCCCGCATGGGCCATCGACAGCGAGCCAAGAAAGTGCCTGCGGGAGCCCGGCGCACCGCACTCGCACTCGATCGCGTGCCCGGGGCCGCCGCGGCCCGTGCCCGTGGGATCCCCCCCTTGTGCCATGAAGCCGCCGATCACGCGGTGGAACGGGGTGCCGTCGTAGAACTTCCGGTCGACGAGGGCGATGAAGTTGGCGACCGTGTTCGGCGCCTCGTTCTCGAACAACTCCACGACCACGTCTCCCGCCGAGGTCGCGAGCTTCACTCGCGGCAGGTCGTCGGCCTGCGCCTCCGCCTGCCGCTTGGTCATCTCCTCGGCCACCTTGGGCCGCTCCCGTTCGATCGCCCCCCGCAGGTCCTCGAGATTGGCATCGCTCCCCACCTTCCCGGCCTTGGCGAGCCATGCTTCCGCCGCGTCGAGCCGCGACAGGACCATCGCCGCCGTGGCGGCCATGAGCAGCACGTTGCCGTCGGCGGCTCCGGCCCGGTCGAGCCGTTCGACGACCTCCAGCGCCTTCGCCGGCGCATCCCCCTGCAGCATCCGGGCCACCACCGCGCCGGTGACCTCGCCGGCCGCCTTGTTCTTCGGATCGACATCAGCCAGCGCGAAGGCCGTCTCTTCCAACCGCTCGCTGGCGGCCCGCAGTTTCTTCTCCAGTGGCTGGGCCTTGGCGATGATGGCCTGCTTGTCGGCCTCGGGCTGCTGGTACTGGGCCTCGAGCAGCGTGAGCTCACCGAGGAGTGCCTTGAGGTCCTTGCTGGCGGCCGCGAAGGCGGCCCGTGATGCACCGACATCGGCGCGGGCGGCCGCCGCCGCCGGCTGGGCCGCCGTCACCGTGCCCGTCCAGACCGTTGCCCAGGCCGTCCCCCAAGCCGTCGTCACGACGACGGCCCAGGCCGCGGTCAAGCGCTCATTCCCCGCTCCCTGAAATCGTGCGGCATACATGCCCGGGGTCTCCTGTTTTCCGGTACGATAGCAGGTTTTCCCAGCGTCAGTGAACGTCTTTCGATGCGCCGAACAGGCCCCCCATCAGACCGTCGCCGGTCCGCCACCGGCGGGTCTGCCGACCCATCGTCGCCGGCCAGCCCGCCCCGGATCATCGGCGGCGACCTGCGCGGCCGACGGCTGGCGTTCATGCCCGACGGGCCCACGCGGCCGATGAAGGACCGCGTCCGCGAGATGCTCTTCGACCTGCTCGGTACGACCGTCCGCGGCAGCGTTGCCATCGACCTGTTCGCCGGCACCGGTGCCCTCGGCTTCGAGGCCCTGAGCCGCGGCGCCACGGCCGTCGTCTTCTGCGAGCGTCACTTCCCCACCGCCGCCGTGCTGCGCCGGTCCGCCGCCGCGCTCGACGTCGTCGCGCGGACCGACGTGCGGACGGGCGACGTGCTCCTCTGGGCACGCCGCCTGCCGGTGCTCCCGATGGCGGCGCCGTGGACCGTCTTCATCTCGCCCCCGTGGGAGATGTTCGCGGAGACGTCGGGCCAGCGGGCCGATCTCATGGCACTCGTGGCCGTCGTCATGCGGGCCGCCCCGGCCGGCAGCACCCTCGTCGTCGAGTCCGACGTCTCCTTTTCTGCCGCGGCGCTGCCCGCAGCGGAACGCTGGGAAACCCGACCAGCACCCCCCGCCGTCCTGCATCTGCTCAGTCTGCCCGCCGGAGCCGCGGATGCGTCGTCAGGCTGAGCCGTCCGCGGGCGGGGTGAAGAACTCGCAGGTCGGCACCGCGAAGATCGCCAGCGCCAGTCCCCACAATGGCTCGCCGGCAAGGACGCCGATCAGCGGCCAGGCGATGAGGCCGGCGCGGGACACGGCCCGGCGCACGGCCACGATCCACAGGCCGGCCATGAACACGATCGCGAACGCGGTGATCGCGTGGGTCACCAGGTTCATGAACAGTTCGGAGCGGGCGTAGAGGCCGGTGAGGTCGATGATTCGCGACTCGCGTCGCGCGGCCAGCCACCAGGCGGCCGTGCCGTCCCACCAGACGTCGCCACGGAGTTGGGCGATTGCGGTGGCCGCGGCGATCGCCGTGGCATGAATCAGGATCAGGCCGAGGGCGACCCGCGCCCGGACTGATCCTCCCGTCGGCAACGGACGGCCCCGCCATGCCGCCAGCGCCCGGTCGACGGAGAAGCACCGGCCCGCCGGCCCGATCGCCAGGCACCACAGGAGCACGGCGAGGCAGTCGTCGGCGCCGCCGGCGAGCATCGGGCCGCGGTGCATGAGCGCGGCCCAGAGAACAGCGGCCGCGACGGCGACGACGTTCGTGCACAGGCCCACGAGCAGGCAGACGAACACGAGCACCGTGCAGGCGAAGGAGACGTGCAGGCCGGGTGTCGCCGCCAGATGATCGAACAGGGAAAACCCCCCGGCCGCGCGCCAGCGGGCCGCCGTGGCGACGGGGATCGCTCCCGCGGCCCCGAACCAGTCGACGAGGTCGGCGGCCGCGCTCCAGAGCAGGAGCAGCCCGAGCGCGGCGCTGAGGATCCGCACCACGGCGAGTGGCCGGGGGTCGGCCGGCGTGAACCAGAACCGGTTCCAGGCGGCCGCGAGGCCGCCGGCAGGGGGCGTGCGGGTGTCGCTCATGGTCGCCTCCCCGCCTCCGGCACGAGGGGCGCCACCTCGCCGCGTGGCTCCACCTTCAAGAGGTGGAGTTCGTCGGCGACGCGACGGACGCGGGCCGCGAAGACGCGTTCATCGGCCACGCTCGCCGCCGGTTCGGCGCGGCCCGGCCGTGCCGAACGCATCACCCGCAGGTCGACGTCCGCGCAGCCCAGCCTGGCAAAACTCCAGGCCGCCACGGCGGCGGCGAGGTCGGCCGCATCCTCCTCGGCGGTCTCCGCGCTGGCGATCGCCCGCGCCAGTCGCCGCCAGCGGGCGGCGCGTTCGCCACGCAGTTCGCCGGGAAGCACGACCGCAGGAGGGGTTCCCGGTTGGCCGCCATGCGGCCCGATCTCGATGCGGTGATCGGCGTCGGCGGGCTCGCCGTAGGTCAGGGGGGTGGCGAAGCCGAGGTCGAGCCAGGCTGGCACCATCCATGGCGAGAACAGGCGGGCCTTGAGCGTGCCAACCAGCCGTGATGTGCCCGCGTCGGTGTTGGCGAGCATCGTCAACAGCAGTCCGGCGAGGTAGCAGACGATGGCAGTGCTGACGAGGCGTCGTGCCGGGTCGGAAGGAGCCGCGGTTTCTTCGCCGGGACGTGGTGACATGACGATGGCCAGGGGGGTGGCGGATGTGCCGAGCGGCAGTCAGCACTCGAGCCCGACAGTCTGCTTCGTGAGCGGCGTTGCCGCCAGCGGCGTTTCCCGGGGCCGGCCGGGGCATCGACGCCAGCGTTGACAGGCGGCGTCCGCGGCGATAGTTTCCAAGTGTTCGTCGTCCGATCCCAAGGACCCGCTGGCAGGCATCGCGACCCGCACGCTTCCTCGGGGGATTAGCTCAATTGGGAGAGCGTCTGGCTGGCAGCCAGAAGGTCAGGGGTTCGAATCCCCTATCCTCCACTGACGTGATGTCCGCCAGCGACGTGATACCCGGGGATGTGGCGTGGCGGAACGGGACGTTCGTCCCGCGTGCCGACCTGGCCCTTTCCGTGGGCGACTCCGGCTTCGTGCTCGGGGCGACCGTCACCGAGCAGTTGCGGACGTTTCACGGCCGCCTGTTCCTGCCGGCGGCCCACGCCGAGCGTCTCCAGGCTTCGCTCACCGCCATCGGCATCCGGCCGTCGGCGACCGTGGACGACCTGCTCGCGGCCGCCGACAAGGTCGCCGCACACAACCACCGGCTGGCACTGGCCGCCGCCCGTGGCAACGCTCTCGCTCCCGACCTGGCCGTGGTGATCTTCGTGACGCCGGGCGACCATCCGGCGCAGCACGGCGGGAGGCCGGGTGCGCCCGTGGCCGTCGTTCATTCCTTCCCGCTCGCCTTCCGGGCCTGGGCCGCGGCCTACGAGGAGGGCATCGCGCTGCGAAGCGTGTCGATCACGCAGGTGCCGACGACGTGCTGGCCGCTCCACGCCAAGGTCCGCAGTCGCCTGCACTACTTCCTCGCCGACCGCGAGGCCTCGTCGGCCGAGCCGGGTGCCCGGGCATTGCTCGCCCATGCGGATGGGCGGATCAGCGAGACCACGACGGCGAACGTCGCCATCGTGCGGCGCGGGATGATCGTTGCGCCTCCGGATGCCGACGCGCTCCCCGGCATCAGCCTGGCGCATGTCGAACGGCTGGCGGCCCGGGAAGGCATCGCCTGCCGTCGCGAGTCGCTCCGGGCGGCCGATGTCTGCGCCGCGGACGAGATGCTGCTCACGAGCACGCCCAGCTGCCTGCTGCCGGCGACGCGGTTCGACGGGCATCCGATCGGCACTGGTCGCGCCGGACCGGTGTACCGTCGCCTGCTCGCCGCCTGGAGTCACGACGTTGGCCTCGACATCGAGGCGCAGGCCCGCCGGCACGCCGGCGGCGGAGGCTGACCGGCCGCTCGCGGAGTGCCGGTCAGTTCGCCGCCGACCCTTCCGGCGTTGATCCGCGGCCCTGCAGCCAGGTCTCGGTCTCGTTGAAGATCCGCTCGAACTCGGCCCGCGTCCGCGACGTGATCGCCTGCACGTCCTGCACGAGCAGGTCGGGCAGGGCGTAACCGAGCAGGTGGGCGAGCTTCCGCTGCTCGTCGGGCGTGGCGGGGAAGTCGTGCCGGGCGGCCGCGTCGAGGAGCCGCAGCCGCCCCTCGATCGTGCGCAGCGTGAAGTAGGCCCGCTCCAGGAACGCGAACCGCTCCGCCGACAGGTGCCCGGCAGCCTGGAGCATGCCGAGCCCGCGGAGCGTTTCGGGCGTGCGCAGGCCCGGCTCGCGGCCGCCGTGCACGAGCTGGAGCAGCTGGACGATGAACTCGATGTCCACGACGCCGCCCGGGCCGCGCTTGAGGTTGCTCGTCCGTGCGCCCTGCTCCATCCGGTATCGCATCCGGCGGATTGCCGCCACGTCGTCAGCCGTCCACCGTCGATCGTAGGCGGCGGCCGCGATCGTCGCCTCGATGCGGGCGATTGCCTGCGCCGGACCGACGATGGTCCGGGCCTTGACGAGCGCCTGCCGCTCCCAGACGGCGGCCGGGCCGTCGGCGGCGAAGTAGCGGGCGAAGTCGGCGAGCGACACGGCGGCGGGACCGCTGCGGCCGCTCGGCCTGAGCCGGGAGTCCATCTCGTACAGCCGGCCCTGCGGGCCGAAGGCGTTGAAGACCCGCATGGTGCGCTGCGCGAGCTCGCCGAAGAAGTGGGCGTTGCTCGTGCCGGCCATGCCGCGGCGTCGCGGCGTGGACTCGCCGTCGTGGTCGTACAGGAACACGACGTCCACGTCGCTGGCGTAGTTCATCTCCCGGCCGCCGAACTTGCCCAGCGCGAGGACGACGGCGGCGGCCGGGCCGCCGTCGGCGGCACGCGGCTCACCGAGCCGTTCGGCGAGCCGATCCCGTTCCCGAACGACGACCACGCGCACGACCGCTTCGGCGATCGCCGTCAGGGCGCCGGTCACGCTCGCCGCGTCCTGGCGGCCGAGGATGTCGCGGACGCCCACGCGAAGCTGCTGCGACGCCTTGAAGGAGTGGAGGATCGGTTCCGCATCGACGGCGTTGCGACACAGTTCCTCGAGGCTGGCCTCGACGGCCGCAGGCGTCGGCAGCCGATCGATCAGCAGGCTGTCGAGGAGCTCGTCGATCATGCCCGGGTTGCCCACCAGCAGCCGGGCGAGGAACGGGCTCGACGAACAGAGCTTCACCGTCAGGTCGAGCGAGGCGGGATTGAAGCTGAACAGCTCCCAGAGCACCCCCTTGCCCCCGAGCGAGTCGCTGACGGCGGCGAGGTTGCCGAGCGTCGCGTCCGGGTCGGGCGTCCTCCCGATCGCGGCCAGCAGCCGGGGGGCGATCGCGGCGAGGAAGTGACGGCAGCGGCGCGTGGAGAGGAATCGGACCCGCTCCTCGCCGAGCCCGGCCAGCGCCCGGTGGGCGGCGACGACGTCGCGAAACCCGTGCCGCCCGAGGACCGCGCGGACCGTGTCAAGAGCGGGCTCCGGATCGAGCACCAGATCGACCTCGGGTTCGGGGGCATGGTCGTCAGGAAAGGCGTCGTGGAGCAGGTGATCGAGGATCTTCCGGTTGAGGGCCGCCGCCTCGGCGAGCTCGGCCCGCAGCCGGCCGCACCCCTCACTGTCACCGCCATAGCCCATTCTGGCGGCGAGACGGGCGAACTCCGTCTCGTCGGCGGGCAGGGCGTGCGTCTGCCTGTCGTAGAGGACCTGGAGGCGGTGTTCGGTGGTTCGGAGGAGCGTGTAGGTGCGTTCGAGAATCTCGCGTTCCTGGTCGGTGAGCCCCCCGGCGCCCGCCAGCCGGCGGATCGCCTCCAGCGTCGTGCCGGTGCGCACCTCGGGCGTGTCGCCGCCGCCGAGCAGCTGCAGGAACTGGATCGTGAACTCCACGTCCCTGATCCCCCCCCGGCCATGCTTGACGTCGGTGGATTCCGTGCCGGCATCCCGCGACCGACGCTCGATTCGGCGTTTCAAGGCCTTGATGCCGCTGATGTCGGCACGCGTAAGCCAGCGGCGATAGATCCACGGCTGGAGTTCGTCGAGCAGGCGCTGGCCGAGCGCCCGATCACCGGCCACGCAGCGTGCCTTGACCCAGGCCTGCCGCTCCCAGGTGCGGCCAAGCCGGTCGTAGTATTGGAGCATCGCCTCGAGGGAGAGTGCGGCGGGGCCGGCCGTGCCGTGCGGCCGGAGCCGCAGGTCGACCCGATAGGCCGCCCCGAGGTCGGTCGTCTCCGTGATCAGCCGCACCGCCTCCTGGACGACGCGGTCGAAGAACTCCTGGTTGGTGCAGGGCTTGGGACCCTGCACCCGTCCGTCGGCGGAGAAGACGAAGACGAGGTCGATGTCGCTGGAGTAGTTGAGCTCCGCGCCGCCGAGCTTGCCGAGGGCGATGACGGCGAGGGTCGCACGCTCGCCTCCGGGACCGCACGGCACGCCGCGCCGCTCCTCGACGCGGGCCAGCGCCGCCTCGACGGCCGCCTGCACGACGCAGTCGGCCACGTGCGAGAGCTGTCCGACGACCGTCTCCAGCCGCTGGTCCGTCACGATGTCGCCGTAGGCGATCCGGAGTATCTCGCGGCGCTTGAAGCGACGCAGCGCCCGGAGCACCGCCTCGCCGTCGGCCGCCGCACCGCGGCCCAGCAGCCGCACCTCCGCGGACAGCGCCGCCGCCAGCGCCGCGGGCTTCTCCGGCCGGCCCCGTTCCAGCCGGACCCGCTCCCAGGCCTCGGGGTCGGCGATCACGATCTCGGCCAGGAACGGGCCTGCGGCCAGCAGCCTGAGCAGCGTTTCCAGGGCTTCCGGATCGCGCTCGAAGAGCGCCGCCGCCGCGAGCGGGTTGCGGACCGCCCCCAGGAATCGCTCGACGGCCACGAGCACGCGGTCGGGATCGGCGAGCCGGGGGAGGAGTGCAGCGAGCCGTCGGCAGAGCGGCGCGAGCAGATCCGGCGCGAGTCCGTGTGCGGCGAGGCTGGTGAGCGTGCGCTGCGCCGCGTCGGGGGCGGCGAGCCCGGCAGTGCGTCCCCAGGCGGCGGCGGCGGAAGGATCGGCGAGCAACGCGGCGACGTCGACGGTGTCGGGAGCCGCGTCTGCCGGCGCGTCGGCCCGACTCGCGTTGCGTCCGCCGGGGGGCGTCACCTCATCCTCCGACCTGCCGGCCCGGCAGCGACGTCGCGATCTGGTAGAGCGGTTGCGGCTCCGCGCCGAACTGCAGCCCGTCGAGCGGCACCGCGTCGGCGAGCCCGTCGGCGACGACGCCGGAGAGCGACCAGGCGGCCGCGGAGACGACGTCCACGTCGACGATCCGGCCCACGAGCCGCAGCGGGGCGTCGAAGACGACGATCCGGTCGCACATCGTCCGGCCCGTCAACTGTGGCATCTGGGCAGAGTCGAGCTCTCCCATTCGCTTCTCATCCCGAACCGAAAGCCCTTCGACGAGCACCTGCTGCCGCGTCCCCACGAACCGCCGGTTGCCCGCCAGGCTCACCTCCTCCTGGGCCTCGAGCAGCAGCCGGTGCCGCTCCTTCTTCACGGGCTCGGGCACGTCGTCGGCAAGCCGCTCGTGGGCCTTGGTGCCCGGCCGCGGGCTGTACTTGAAGATGAACGAGTTCTTGAAGCCGGCCGTGCGGACAAGATCGAGCGTGGCCTGAAACTCACCATCGGTCTCGCCGCAGAAGCCGACGATGAAGTCGCTCGTGACCGCCGCCTCCGGCAGCGCCGCCCGGATCCGGCCGAGCATCTCCATGTATTCGCCGATCGTGTAGCCGCGCTTCATCCGCGCCAGCGTGGCGTCGGAGCCGTGCTGGGCGGGCACGTGCAGGTAGTGGCTGACCGTGGGGAGGTCGCGGACGGCCGCGATCAGGTCGTCGGTCATGTCCCGCGGATAGTTCGTCACGAACTTGATCCGGTCGAGGCCCTCGACGGCGGCGAGCCGGTCGAGGAGGTCGGCGAGCCGGGTGGTCCGGCCGCCGTCGCTCCAGCGGTAGCTGTTGACGGTCTGGCCGATGAGCGTGATCTCGCGGCAGCCCTCGGCAACGAGCTTGCGGGCCTCGGCGAGGATCGTGTCGGGGGACCGGGCCTGCTCCGGCCCGCGGACGTGGGGCACGACGCAGAAGGCACAAAACTTGTCGCAGCCGGTCTGCGTGCGGACGAAGGCCTGGAACGGGGTGGGCCGCATGCCAGGGTCGCGGTCCGGGTCGTAGCTCTCGAAGCTGCGGGCGATCACCTCGCGGCTCGCCCCCTTGCGGTCGAGGCTGACTTCGAGCCGGGGGCCGCCGCCGGCGAGTATCTCCTCGACGAGCACCGGCACCTGGTGCAGCTGCCCGGGGCCGACGACGAGGTCGACCCAGGGGGCCCGGCGCCGGATCAGTTCCTGGTCCTTCTGGGCCATGCAGCCGAGCACGCCGACGACGAGACCGGGCCGCTTCGCCTTTTCGATCCGCACCCGGCCAAGTGCCGAGTAGACCTTGTCCTCGGCATGCTGGCGGACGCTGCAGGTGTTGTAGAACACCGCATCCGCCTCGGCGCCGGAGCGGGCGAGGTCCCAGCCCTGGCGGCGCAGGGCCGCCACGACGAGCTCGCTGTCGAGCACGTTCATCTGGCAGCCGACGGTCTCGATCCAGAGCCGCTTCGTCATGTCGACGAGTGTAGCAGGCAACGGCTCGGCCACCTGCTGGCAGCGCTCGCAGACTGCAGACTGTGGAACAAGTCTGCAGCCGCACGATGCGGCGATTGCCGACCATGGAAAACCTTGGTTCTTCCATGGTCGGCGACGTGGAAAAAGGCCAGGGATGGCTTTTTCCACGGACAGCTAGGCGAGGATTTCGGCGAGCGGGCCTTCCTGCGCCTTGACGTCCATCTGCGGATCGATTTCGCCGAACTTCTCCCGCTTGTCGCCCACGGCGTGGAGTAGGGCGAGGTAGAAGTTGCGAATCGTGCGGTTGCCGGCCGTTTCGTAGCCGGGGTACTGGAGGAACCGGCCGGTCTTGAGCCGGTTGCCGAGGCCGCCCACGAGCACCAGCGGCCACTCGTTGCAGAACCCGTGATGCGCTTCGCCGGAGTCGCTCATCCAGACGATGAGCGTGTTGTCGAGCATCGTGCCGTCGCCCTCCTTGATCGAATCGAGCCGGCGGGCGATATCGGCCACCCGCTCGGCGTGGTACTTGCGGATCGGCACCGACAGGTGGTCTGGACCGTCCTGGTGACCGATGGCATGGCCGTCGGTGTCGATGCCAAGCGCCTTCCAGGTGTGGTATGAGTGGCCGCACGAGGCGTCGATCGTGACCACGTTCGTCAGGCCGCCGGCGAGGGCCGCGGCGGCGATGGCGCACTGCGACTCGAACCGGTCGGTGTTCTTCTCGCTCCTGAACTTGTCGGTGGCCGGCTGGTGGGTCTTGAGCCGGTCCTTGATCGTCACCAGGTTGTCTTGCCGGCCGCGCATCTGGTCGAAGGCGTCGAGGTAGGCGTCGAGCTTCTCCCGGTCCATCGAGGGCAGCGACTCGCGAACGCGACGCACGTCGGCGCGGACCCAGTCGAGGAGTTTGTTTCGCGAATTGAAGACGCGGGCCGCCTCCCCCTCCGCCACGCTGCCGAACAGCGACTGGAAGGCGACCTGCGGCTGGCAGATCAACGACAACGGCTTTCTGGCCGCTATCGCCGAAACGCTCTGGGTGAACACAGATCCGGCTCCGGACGGCACGCCGAGTCCGACGACCGGGATGATGCTCGGCGTCGCACCGGCGAAGGCGTGGTCGATGGTCTGCCCGGCCGGACCCTTCCGCCACTGGTAGCAGCCGAGGCCACCGAATTGCTTGCTGTGGTCGCCAGCTCCGGAGACCTTGTGCGAGAGCTTTTGAATGATCGTCATCCGGCTCTTGAACGGCGCGAGGGCGCCGATCGGTTCGGGCAGTTCGAGGTCGGCGAGCGGACGGTCGATCATGCCCTGCTTGCCGTCAGCGGGGACACCCTTGGGCTGCACATGACGCGGAGCGAGGCCGTTTTGCTCCATCACGAACACGAGCCGCGGCGGCGCCGCTTGTCCGGCGGCCTGGGCGGCGAGGGAATTGAGGAACGGCTGCAGGACCACGGCCCCGGCGCCGAGCGTCACGCCCTTGAGGACAGCCCGGCGGTCGATCAGGTCGGGGGTCAGCAGCGAATGCGGAAAGGGGTGCATGCGTCAACCTGCCTTCTTGCCTGGGGTTGGTGGTGATCCAGAAGCGGACGACGAAACCGATTACGTTACACTCAGGAAAGCCTCGGCGGCCAGAGGCGGAATCGTCAAAGCCTCGGTCTCAGCGTTATTCCTTTAGTATACGCCATGCGCGGCCTGCGGGGTCGCGGCATCGACGGAGTGGCCTTTCGGCCGAAAAAGCAGCGGAAACCTGCCGGATAAAGCCATGGGGGATCCGGTCGGGTGCCGGGGCTCCCGTCAGCCCAGCCGCAGGCCGGGACGGAGCGGGCTGCCGCGCAGGTAGTCGGCCGCCGACATGCTCCGGCTGCCCTCCGGCACGAGCCTGTGGATTTCGAGGACGGTGCCCTCGCCACAGGCCACCGTGATGCGGCCGTCGGTCGCCAGAACGGTGCCCGGATCTGCGCCGCCGTTCGCCGCGGGGGCGATCGTGACATCCTCGAGCACCAGCCGCTGCGTGCGGCCGTCGTCCCTGGTGAAGGTCGTCGTCGTCCGCGGCCATGGCTCGAGCGCGCGGCGCATCCTTTCGATCTGCACGGCGGGCAGCGACCAGTCCACGATGCCTTCGGCCTTGGTGAGCCGCGGCGCCCGCGTCGCGAGTGCCGGATCCTGCGGGACACCGAGTTCGCCGACCGACTGGCCGGCGCCGGTCGTTGCCGCGATCCGCTCGATCGCCTCGGTGACGGCGTCCGCGCCCAGCAGGGCGAGCCGGGCCTCCAGCTCCGGCGCGGTCTCCCGTGGTCCGATCGCGGTCGGGCGGGCGACGATCACGCTGCCGGCGTCGAGCGCGGGCGTCATCCGGATCACGCTCACGCCGGTTTCCGCGTCGCCGGAGCGGATCGCCCACTGCACCGGGGCGGCACCGCGATGCCGTGGCAGCAGCGAGCCGTGGAGGTTGATCGCGCCGAGCGGCGGCACGGCGAGCAGCTCGGCGGAGAGGATCTGGCCGTAGTCGCAGACGACGAACAGATCGGCGCCGAGGGCCGCGAGCGACTCGCGGGCGGCCGGGTCGTTCACCCGCTCGGGGTCGAGGACCGCGAGGCCCGCGGTCGTGGCCGCATCGCGGACGGGGTTCGGCGCCGGTCGGCGGCCCGGCGGGGCATGGTCGGGCCGCGTCACGACCGCGACGATCTCGTGCCCCGACCGCCGCAGGGCGGCGAGCATCGGCACCGCGAACGGGCCGGTCCCCATCACGACGATGCGCAGCCGACTCACGCCATGCACCGGGCGGCTTCGAGCCGGTCAAGGTCCGAGGCCATGTCGGCGAGCGGCGGCAGCTCGCCCCGCGACAGCCGGCCGGCGAAGACCTCGCGAAAACTGTCGAGCGCCCGGCGCGCCTCGAGCGCCGCCGCGTCGGTGAGACGGTCGGTGAACAGCTTGCCCTCGAGGTGATCGAACTCGTGCTGCACGACGCGGGCGAAGAGGCCGTCGAGATCGAGGCGGAGCGGCGTGCCGTCGATCGACCAGGCGTCGATGACGATCCTCTCCGGACGCCGCACGTCCATCCGCACGCCCGGCAGGCTCAGGCAGCCCTCTTCCTGCACGGCCGAGCCGCGCGGCCGGCTGAGGGTGGGATTGATGAACACGAACTCCTCGCCGTCGCCGCGCCGGCCGGCCGTGTTCACGACGAACAGCCTGTAGGGGAGCGCGACCTGGGTGGCGGCGAGGCCGATTCCCTGGGCCTCGTACATGATCTCGAACATCCGTCCCACCACGTCGCGGATCGCACCGTCGATCCGCACCAGCGGCTTGGCCCGCCGGGCCAGGGCGGGGTGCGGATACTCGACCAGATGGAGCGGCCCGATGGCGGCCGGGTCGGAGGGCGGGGCGGCAGGAGTGGGCGGGGGTGAAGCAGGCATGGCTGGCGGATTCCGGACACGGAGTGGGCGGGCGGGGTTTGCCCGCCGCGGCGACTTTTCTGGCATCATACTCGACCGTCCGATCGGAAGCCTTCGGCCGGAGCGCCAGCGCGAAAAAGGCATGCGGATTCTGCTCGTCGACCACGCCTGCTGCGACCATCCGGCAACCCGGATTCACCGCGTGCGCGAGGGCCTGGAGGCGATCGGCATGGAGGTGGCCGTCTGCGGCCCCTCCAGCGTGCCCGGCTTCGCCGTGCGGCCTCCCGGCATGTTCGGCATTCACCTCGACGACGTGGCCGCCGGCTCGCGGGTCTTGCTGGCCGCCGTCCGTGAGGGATCGGCCGCGGCGCTGCTCGAAGCCGTCGCGGGCGTGAAGTCGCGGCTTCTCGGGCTGGCGCGGGAGACTGCCCGGCAGATGATCGTCGAGGCCGCCGACGTGCTCTATCCCGACGCGATCTTCGTGGCCCATGCAGGCATCCTCACCGACCTGGCCGTGGAGACCGGGGCCCCGGTCGTGGTGCACGTCTCCGCCGTCGATCTCGCTGCCGCCGCGGGCCGCCCGTCGCTCCGCCGCCTGGTGAGCGGGGCGATCGGCTCGAGCGGCGTCGTGGTCGCGGCCGACGACGAGACCGCCGCGACCCTGGAACGCGACTGGATCGGCGACGCGGCCGACGCGGCCCGTCGCCTCCAGGTCTGGCCGCTCGCGGCCGACGCGGCGCCGCGGATCGCCGCGGCCTGTGGCCTCGCGGTGGCCCGGCGACGCGGCGCGGCCTGACCGCGAAGGAGCGGGCGGGATTCAGGGGGCGCGGGGGCCGCGCGCGTCCGCGAGGAGCCGGTCGATCGCGCCGCTGGTGACGGCGTGGCGGAAGGCGTCGAAATCGCGATACACCGCGGCGCTGGTCAACTGCACCACCCAGTTGTGGACCAGCGGCGTGATCGTGACCACGGTCCGGGCATGCCGCTGCGCCTCCCACATCTCGATCGCCGTCCCCATCGAGGCCTCGGGGACGTAGGCCACGAGGAGGTCGAAGACGCGGCACATCTCCACGTGGCCGAGGAACACCTCGCGCGCCCGGCGCACGTCGTAGCCCACCGACGTGGCATGGCTGGCGAACGGATCGTAGACTTCGGCCTCCGGCCAGTGCTCCTGCACGAGGTCACGGAGGGTGTTCCGATAGGTCTGATCGTGCACGAGGGCCGCCACGTGCGAGCCCTGCATGATCCCCGCCAGAAAGATCCGCATGCCTGTTTCCCGGAAGACGAAGACGCCGGCCCCGAACGCCGCCAGGTCCGCCAGTGTACGGGGCGGTGCGAAGGGGGGCAGGCCGCCCGCGGTCAACGCCGGCCCCGATCCAGCCGCCGCGCGCCGCGTGCTCCTCGACCTGCTGGCGATTCCGGGCGTCTCCGGAAAGGAGCGGGCCGTCGCGGAGCGGATCGTGCACTGGCTGCGCGAGGCGGGCTGCCCGGCCGAAGCAATTGCCTTCGACGCGGCGCACACGAAGACGCCGCTCCGCGGCGAGGTCGGCAACCTGATCGTGAAGCTGCCCGGCACGCTTCCGGGGCCGCGTCGGCTGCTGATGGCCCACATGGACACGGTGCCGGTCTGCCTCGGGGCCAAGCCGGTGGTTCGGGGCGGCCATGTCGTCAGTGCCGATCCGAAGACCGGCCTCGGCGGCGACGACCGGGCGGGGGTGAGCGTGGTGCTCGCGACGGCGCTCGAGATCCTGCGCCGCGGGCTTCCCCATCCGCCGCTCACGCTCCTGTTCGCGATCCAGGAGGAGGTGGGGCTGTACGGCGCCCGGTTCGTCAAGGCCGCCGACCTCGGTCGGCCGAAACTGGCCTTCAACTTCGACGGCGGTGCCGTGGAGAAGATCACCGTCGGCGCCACCGGCGGCTACCGCATGGACATCGTCATCGAGGGCATTGCCAGCCATGCCGGCGTCGCGCCGGAGAAGGGCGTGTCGGCGATCGCGATCGCTGCGCTGGCGATCGCCACGCTCGTGGAGCAGGGCTGGCACGGCCTCGTGGCGAAGGATGGCAAACGCGGCACGAGCAATGTGGGCACCATTCAGGCCGGCGCGGCGACCAACGTGGTGGCCGAGTCCGCCACGCTCCGGGCCGAGGCCCGCAGCCACGACGCGGCGTTCCGCGGCCGGATCGTCAAGGCGATCGAGAAGGCGTTCGCCGACGCCGCGCGGAAGGTGCGGAGCGTCGATGGCAAGGCCGGTCGGGTGACGTTCGACGGCCACCTCGACTACGAGGCCTTCCGGCTCGATGCCGCCGAGCCGTGCGTCGTCGCGGCGCAGCAGGCGGTGCGGGCGGTCGGCCTCACGCCCCGGCTCGACATCTCCAACGGCGGACTCGACGCCAACTGGATGTTCGCCAACG
>BJHK01000022.1:45812-64140 GCA_014192425.1 Planctomycetia bacterium
CGGACCAGATCCGGCAGATGGTCGTGAGCGACCAGATCGGCCCCACGGACCTGCTCTGGAAGGAAGGGATGGCGAACTGGGTCGCGGCCTCGTCCGTCACGGGGCTGTTCGCCGGTTCGCGGGGAGCGGTCCTGCCCCCGATCGGGGCCGGTGACCTGGCGAATCCGTACGCCGCGCCGGCTGGGAGCCTCGCGGAGGGACCGGTCGTGGGGGCGGTCGGCATCCAGTACGCGGATTACCTCCCCCGCGTCGGCGCCAGCCTGCTCGACGCCCTGTTCACCGGCCTCATGACCTGCATTCCGGTGTTCGGGATCGGGTTCATCTTCGCGGTCGGGGCCGGCAACGACCCGCAAGCCCGGGCGAACGCCTCCCTGGCGGCGAGCTGCTGCGGGCAGATCGTGGGCCAGTTGATCGGCCTCGCGTACTACGTGGTGCTGGAGACGTCGCTGAAGCAGGGCACGTGGGGCAAGCAGATCGTGGGTATCAAGGTCACCGACATGTCCGGGAATCGAATCACCATCGGCCGGGCCATCGGCCGGTACTTCGCCAAGTTCATCACGGCCTTCACGTGCGGGATCGGCCTGCTGATGCCCCTGTTCACCGAGAAGAAGCAGACGCTGCACGACATGATCGCCGGCTGCCTGGCCCTGAAGAAGTGAACATGCCGGTATCGGTATGGCGACGCGGGATGCGGGACCATGCGGATCCGCCGCCGCTGCCGGAGGTGTCCGAGGCGCGCCGTGAGCGGCTCATCGCCACCTTCTTCGCGACGGTCGGCCTCGCAGTCTTCCTGCTCGCCGCGTGCATCGATCCCTACGATGACACCGGCCGGCCGCGCACCCATGGCACGCACCAGCAACTGGGCCTGCCCGCCTGCACGCTCCGATCGCTGACCGGCGTCGGCTGCCCTTCCTGCGGGATGACAACGGCCTTCTCCCTGTTCGTGCATGCCGATCCGGCCGCGGCCTGGAATGCGAACTGGGCGGGCTGCGTGATCGCCGTGTTGGGACTTGTCACCACAGGCTGGTTTCTGGCGGTGGCGGCGGGACTGCCGCCGGGTCGGCTCACCGCCGACGAGGTCGTCAAACTGACGTGCGCGACGGGCACGGGTCTGGCGGTCGTGCGCTGGCTGGCGACGCTGGCGTAGGGACGGTCTGTTACCGCCCGCGGCCGAACCCGCGCCATGTCGGGCGGGAAACTGGTGGCTTTTGCCTGCTCGGCCGTGGGGCGTACAATCCGCGGCATGGCCCGGAACGGAATCCACGCCCCGCTGCCGCTCGACCGCGTCCACCAGGGGGACTGCCTCGAACTGCTCGCCCGCCTCCCCGACAGCGCGGCACAGTTGGCGTTCGCCGATCCCCCCTTCAACATCGGCTACGACTACGACGCCTACGACGACGATCGGTCGGCCGAGGACTACCTCGCCTGGTCGCGCCGCTGGATGGGGGAGATTCGGCGGGTGCTCGATCCGGCCGGTACGTTCTGGCTGGCGATCGGCGACGAATATGCGGCCGAACTCAAGGTCATCGCCACCCGCGAGCTCGGTTTCACCTGCCGCAGCTGGGTGATCTGGTACTACACGTTCGGCGTGAACTGCAAGTACAAGTTCAGCCGCTCGCACGCGCACCTGTTTCACTTCGTGAAGGATCCGCAGCGCTGCACCTTCAACCTCGACGCCATCCGCGTCCCCTCGGCTCGGGAGCTCGTGTACGGCGACCGTCGCGCCAACGCCAAGGGCCGGCTGCCTGACGACACCTGGATCCTCCGCCCGCAGGACCTGCCCGCCGGGTTCTCCGCGGAGGAGGACACCTGGTACTTCCCGCGGGTCTGCGGCACGTTCAAGGAGCGGTCCGGCTGGCACGGCTGTCAGATGCCCGAGCAGCTGCTGGGACGGATCATCCGGGCGTGCAGCAATCCGGGGGACCTGGTCATCGACCCGTTCGGCGGCAGCGGCACCACCCTCGCCGTCGCCAAGAAACTCGGCCGCTCGTTTCTCGGCCTCGAGCTGTCGGAGGAGTACGCGGCCCGGATCGATGCCCGGCTGGGGACGATCGCGGTCGGTGATCCGCTCGACGGGGCGCCCGAGCCGCTCAAGAGCGCACCGGCCACGAAGGACGGCAGGCGGCTCGACCGCACGAAGGACGGCAGAAAGAAGCCCGCAGGCCGGCCGCGGAAACGGGCGGCCGGGGCGGAGCGGAGGACGAAGAAGGCGGTGACGGACCGCGACGGTCGCCTGTTTTGAGTGGTCGGGACGGATCAGGGACGGGCCACGGCGGAGCCGGACGAGGGATGGGCAGACGCGGCCAGGATGATGCCGGAGCGACCAGCGGCTTCCAGGCCGCGCCGGCGGATGGCGGCCTGTCGATCGACCGCCTCGCGCAGGCGTTCGCGGCGATGATGGGCACGGCCCCCGCGGACGCCGAACCGGGTGCCGATCGGGGACCGGGCGTGGTCCACGAGGACGCGTCGCCGGACCTCGACGAGGCGGTCGCCGCCGACGATGCCACCTGCCGGGTCGACCCGGCCACGATTCTCGAGGCGATTCTGTTCGTCGGCCTGCCCGGGGGCAGGCCGATCTCCAGCCGCACCGTGGCGGGACTGATGCGCGGCGTGCGGCCGCAGGAGATCGACGAACTCGCGGTCGAGTTGGGACGGCGCTGCCGCGCCGACAACTGCCCTTACGAGGTCGTCTCGCGCGATGACGGCTGGGTGATGCGACTGCGGCCCGAATTCACCCGCTTCAGCGCGGTGCTGGAGGGCCGGGCCCGGCGGCTGCGGCTCGACGCCGAGGCGCTCGACGCGCTGGCGGTCGTCGCCTGGAACCAGCCACTGGCACGGGGACGGCTGGTCGAGCTCGGCTGCGACGCCCGCCCCGCCGCCCTCCGGGCACTGGTCCGGCGCGGCCTGTTGGCCCTGGACCGGTCCACGCCAGATGAGGAACCGCGGTACGTGACGACGCCGCGGTTTCTCGAGGTGTTTCGGCTGGAGCGGATCGAGGACCTGCCCAAGCCGACCGAGCCGCCGGGATGACGGAAGCGGCGGCGCTCGTCGCGGGCAGCCGACCGTGACCGGCAGGTCACTTGAACGGATCTTCGTCTTTCTCGGCGGGCAGGGCCGGCTTCGCCTTCGTCGGCGTCTCCGCGTCGGGCTCCAGTTCCAGCTGCGCCGGTGGAGCCGCGGGGGCCTCGCCGGGGGGCAGCGGCTCCGGTGCGGGGGCGGGCTCCGGTGCCCGTGTCGGAGGCCGACGCTCCTCGAACGGATTGTCCTCGCCGGCCGGAGGGGCGGTGAGTGGCCCCTCGGGACGACGGCGACGGAGCACCTCGGGCTGCATCTCCTCGATGTCGGAATAGCGGCGCTGCTCCGCCTCGCGGCGACGCTGCAGCATCGCGACGCGGGCCCGGGTGCGATGCCGCTCCAGCTGCAGGCGGGCGCTCCCCTGGACCCGCTCCAGCGATCGGGCCACAGGCCATGCGCCGCCCGTCTCGGACTCGCGCCGGGCACCTTCGGCGAAGTCGGCCTCGGCCTCGTCGCTGCGGCCGAGGTGCAGCGCGGCAAGGCCGCGGAAGTACCAGGCCCGCGGGTCCGTCGAGCCCGCCTCGATCACGGTGGAGAGATCCTCGTAGGCCCGGTCGTAGGCGCCGGCGAAGAACCCGTGCACGCCGTTGCCGTAGGCGTTGGCCAGCGGCAGGCTGTCGATCGTCAACTGCTGGCCGCTGGCCGTGACGGCGCCGAGCGCCGCGCCGGAGAGCAGCGTGCCGGTCACGGCCGCAGCGCACCGACGCCTGACGATTGCCCAGAACCGATTGCATTCCGACATCGCGATTCTCCGCACCGTTGGCCCGACCCGCCACAGCCTCCCCACTCTCGGGATTCATCGGCACGCGGGGCCGGCGATGCCCGGCCGGTCGCCCGTCACCGGAACAATTGTCAGGATCGGATCCTCAGTCAGGCCGCACGGTCTTCCCAGGCCCGTCGGCCCACCGGCTGACAGCATGCCGCCGAAACGTCTCCATGTCGAGGAACACGGCCGGCCGCACGAGCTGCACCATCAGCGGCTGCTCCGGCCAGCCGAAGGCGGCCAGCAGGGCGTCGAACGCCGTGGCCGGACAGGTGCCCTTGAGATCGACCAGCAGCACGCGGCCGTTCCGCTCGAAGGCGTTGCCGTCCACCTGCCAGGAGAGCCCCTCGCGCGGGCTCGTCCACACGAACGAGCCGTCCGGTTCGGCATACATGCGATCGAGCGCAGCCAACCGTTCGAACGCCGCGTCGAAGCCGATGGCGAGCGGCGTGGCGAGCGCCTCCCGGGGCACCGCGAGCACCGGCCAGGTGCCCCAGGCATCGACGTGACTGCCCGCCTCGTGCGCTTCGGCAGGCCGGGCGTGCAACGCCGCATCGAAGGTGTAGACCGTGGCCGATCCGTCCGCTGCCGTCCCGTTCACGATGCCGCTCCCACGCTGGCCGCGACCCAGGCGGCGTAGGGGGCCGAGGTGCCGGCGCGGACGAGGAGGAGTTCGGGCGTCTCGTAGGGGTGGGCGGCGACGATTGCGGCGCGGCAGGCCGCCGACCGGGCGACCGTGGTCTTGAATGCACAGCGCCACTCGGTCGCCGTCTCCATCCGCCCCTGCCACCAGTAGGTGCTGCTGATCGGGCCGTCGATCTGCCCGCAGGCGGCGAGCCGATCGCGCACGATTGTCGTCACGCAGGCCTCGGCGGCCGCGGCGGAGTCGAACGTGGTGCGGATCTCGACGATCTCCGCGTCACAAGACGGCTCGCCGGCGGCAACGCTCATGCGGCCTCCATGGCGGGGCTGGACCCGTGCCCCAGCGAGGCGACGATCGCGGCATCGGGCTCGTCGTGCAGCGAGTCATGCCGCAGGTGCTCGTCGTGGCGGGTGAAGACCGCCGTGGCGGGGACGCTCCGCGGTGCGCCTGGCCGGCCGAGGCAGACGAGGGACGCAGAGGCCGCACCGTTCACGCCCGCCGTGCCGGCGCCGGGAGGGTGGCCGAGGACGAGGATCTCCCGAACAGCGGCGACGTCGCCTGCCGGGCAGCAGTCCGGCAGGCCGCAGGGCGGGTCGAACGGCACGGCCGGCGCGGCGATCGTGGCGGCGCCGGCCGCGGCGAGGGCCGTCGCGATCGTATCCACCGGGTCGTACTCGACCCCGCAGGTGGGACGGGTGCGGCGCGCCTCCCGCCACCAGGCGTCGACCGCCGTCCGCCATCGATCTTCGACCATGACCGGCGCAGCCGCCGCGCGCATGCGCCAGCGTCGGAACGCGGCCGCCACCGCGGCGGGCCGCGTGCCGGCGAGGGCGGCGACGAGCGGGCGGGTGACGGGCCAGTCGCGGGGCCTGGCGGCGAGCATCGCGCCGAAACGGGCCACCAGATCGACGGCCAGGCTCTCCGCGAGCGTCGGGCCCCGGTCCCGGGGGCGGGCCGCGGCCGACTCGCCGTCGCCGCTGGTGAACGGGTCGAACTCGTGCCCGTGCCGCACGCTCGCTCCGCGGAACGAGTCCGCCCAGACCACGCCGATGCGGATGCCGTGCCGGCTCGCCACCAGCTGTGCCTCCTCGAGCCAGGCATCACGATCGCCGGCGAGCAGCACGACGCCGACCGGCACACGGGCCTCGGTGCCGGCCGCCGGCCGCCCGTTGCGGCCGGCGCGGGGAACGGCCATGCCCGCGCGTGCCCAGCGGCGCAGTCCGGCAAGCAGGCGGCCCGCCCGGGTCGCCGCACCGGCGAGGACGCGTTCACGGGCGGCCCGGGCCCGCGGGCCACGCTGCCAGGGGCGGGCCTGTGCCGTCCAGGCCGTCGAGGTGAGCAGGTCGAAGGTGTCGCCCGCGAGCACGACATCGACCCGTTCCGGGGGCTCGTAGCGGCCATCGCGCCGCATGCCGGCCCGGATCACGGCCCGCCGAACCGCGGCCAGCCACTCGACCTGGGCGTGCCGCGTCGCGGACAGGAGCGTGCCGTCGGCGATTCCCCAGTTTGCGACCACGACGAGCATCGGCTGCCTCCCGCTGCTCATCGTCCCGAGCGCCGGCAGTTGTGGCGTCGGCCCGCCGATGAAACCGGTCGTGACGGCCGGAGGGGAAAAACCGGGCGGCCAGCATGACGCCGGCCGGTCAGCGCGGCAGGAACTCGGTGTCGCAGGTGCGGTCGAGGCTGCCGGTGAAGGTGCTGCTGGCCACGCCGGCACCTGACGTGTAGCGGCCCGGCTCCCCCACCTGGTACTGGATTTCGACCACCTTCTGTCCCCCCGGCGGCACGTCCAGGGGATCGAACAGGGCGCGGCCGTTCTCGAAGCGGGCCCGGTAGTTGCCCACGGGTCGGGCGCCGCGCGGGAGGTCGATGAACACGTCGAGCGGGCCGGAGGGCGCGGCGCCGGTGTTGACGAGCGTGCAGACGAGCGTCGTCGTGTCGCCGACGCGCACCGGGTCGTCGAGGTCGGCGAGCGAGAGCCGGATGCCGGCGTCGACGAAGGACCGCGGCCTGGGCCGCGGCGTGGTCGAACTGACGGCGACCGCCCGTTGATCGGCGGCGGCGATGGCGGCCCCGAGCGTCAGTTCGGCGTTGATCCGCGCGGTCAGCGGCGGCGCGTCGCTGTATACCGTGGCCGGCGTCTCCCCCTTGAGAACGACGTCGCGCTCCGCCGTGCCGCCGGGGGGAATGGCGGGGAGTTCCCAGGCCACGCTCGAGCCGACGAGGCTGAATCCCTGCGAAGCCTCCTGGGGCACGAGCCCGTCCTGCCACGAGATCCGCAGGCTGCCCGGAGCCGTGGCCGCGGTCCCCAGATTCCTGATCGTGGCCTTGTACTTGCCGGGAGTGCCGGCGAGGGCCGTCGGGCCGTCGAGTTCCAGTCGTGGCTGGGCCGCCGCCGGCGGGGCGACCACCGTGCTGGCCGGCGCGGTGACGGCGGGCAGCGGAGGAACGAGCACGGGCAGGGTCGTCGGGGCCGGCGCGGTGACGGCGGGCAGCGGAGGAACGAGCACGGGCGGGGTCGTCGGGGCCGGCGCGGCGGGCTGCTGCGCCGGTGCCTCGACCTTGCAGCACTCCGTGGCCCCGCCCATGAAGGCCCGGGACGCGTCGAGGATCTCGACGCGGTGGCACTGGCGACCGACGCCATCGAGCTCGAACTCGAGCTTGACCCACTTCTTCGTCCCGGCGGGGAGATCGATAGTCTGCTGAAACTCGATCGGGCTCTTGGAGGCGATGTGATGGAAGCCCTCGTCGAAGTAGTCGACGATATGCAACTTCTCCAGATTGCGACCGGCATTGTTGATGAGCTCCACGTCGTACGCGACCTTCTGGCCGAGCACACCGCGGAGCGGTCCGGTGATGTTGACCACGACGGCGTCCTCCGCACGGGCCGCGGCGGCGACGAACGCGGTCGCCGCGAGGACGGCACCGATCGCGAAACCCCGGCGCTGGGTGCGGATGCAGTGACGATGCATGGCGGCGACTCCTCCGACCCCGACTGGCCGCGGCCCCCTGCGGACCGCCAGCGGGGGAAAAGGCTACCACGGGGCCGGGGCGGTCGGGAACGCCGGTTTGGATCGCATCCGGCTTTTGTGTGGCACCGGCCCGGGGGCGGCTTCAGGGGAACAGGCCGAGGCGGGCGGCCTTCATCTCCAGCGCCTTGCGGAACAGCGGGAACGGGTACTTGCGCCCCTTCGCCGCCGCCCAGGCCTGGGTCGAGGTGACCAGTCGCTCCGGCAAGTGTCCCTGTTCCACGAGCGATGCCACCTGATCGCAGTATTCCTCGTCCTCGGGGAGCTGCACGCGCAGGTCGGCCTTGAGCCGGTCCGCCAGGGTTGCCGGCCGCCGCGCGGCGGCCGCGGCCGGCTCGGCCGGGTCGGCCGGCGTGGCGGCGACGACCTGCGCGGCGATGAACGGGACGGCGAGCACGACCACGGTGCAGACGGCGAGTCGGCGTGGCATGGAGACGTCCTCGGGGAGGCGACGGGGGGTGAAGGTCTTCTGGGCGCGGGGCGGATCGCCGGGCTGATCAGTAGCGGGCCTCGAAGCCGGCGAAGCCACCATGCACGATCGTGCTCGAGCCGGCGGCGATGCCGGAGATCGCGGCGGGCGTGGCGATCACGACCGGCCACTGGCCATCCGCCTGGGCGATGTTGCCGACGCCGACCACGCGGTAGCCGAGCGACAGCGTCCAATGCTCCGTCACGTCCCAGGCGAGGCCGGTGTCGACCGAACCGAGCCAGGAGAAGACACCGAGTTGCGAGTGGACGCGGACCGGCTCGCCGCCGGGAAACACGGCGGGCGTTCCCGCCGCCGTCGCCAGCGCGGTCGTGTCGGTGATCGCGTTACCGGCGATCATGAACTTCGGGACGACGTCGAAGCGGACCGTGGGCAGAAACCGCCAGTCGAACTTCGCCCCCACCTGTGCCCCGAAGAGGTTGTTGTTCGTGGCCACGGTGAACAGCGCCGGCGACAGCGCCGCGTCGCCCGGCCGGCTCGTGAGCGTGAGCGTGTCACCGACCTCGAAGAAGCGGAAGCCCGCCAGCCAGATCAGGTTCACCGGCCGCTGCCGCGGCGGGAACTCGGGCCGCGTGGCCGGCGCGTAGAGCCAGTTGATCTCCACGTCGTTGATCACGTCGGACCTGGCGATCTGCTGGCCGGCTGCCGCGGCGAGGAAAGCGGCGGCGGGCAGGCCCCCGATCGTCGCGCCGGGCGCCTGCGGGATGGCGTCGATCGCCGGCGGTGCGGCGGACGTCAGCGCCGACCCGCCGATTCCGTACACGCCCCAGTAGATGAACTCCAACGCATGCCGCTGCCGGTCGCCGAACCAGCGGCCGATGTGCAGGTCGACGCCACCGGGCCAGGTGGCGGCAGCGTCGGCGCTGGTGAGTTGCGTGCCGGCGAGCGGCTGCATCGTCGCCGCGCCGGCCGGCAGCGTGCGGGTCATCACCAGCCCGTTCGCGCCGGCGAACCAGCGCGGCCAGTCGGGGAGCAGGGCCGCGGCGGCATTCGGCGGCATTCCCGCGAAGCCGCCGGTCCCGGCCGGGTCGGGAATGTAGAGCGGCGGCGGCAGGGCCACGTCCGGCCCCATGTCGAGCGGCGGACCGACTGCGGGCAGCGGCTCGGCGGCGGGCAGCGGCGCGGTCACGAGCAGGACGGCGAGCATCCAGCCCCGCGCTCGTCGGCGGGCGGTCCGTCTCGGTGCCTGCGCTGGTGCCGTCCGCTGCATGCGGCGGAGGGTCGGGAAATCGCCGCCCCCGGTCAAGGCCACTTGCCGCACTGCCGTGCGGCCCGCGCGGACGCCCGGCGTGTCTCATTCCCAGGAAGGCTCTACACTCTCCAGACCGCCCCGTCTGGCGGAGCGAGGAGCCCTGCACGACATGCCACGACCGCGGAGAGCGCGGGGCGACGACGCCCGGACGCAGGCGCTCGCCTGGCTCGACCGAAGGATCAACTTCGAGCGCGTGCCTCCCGGGGCGACGGGCCTCGGCCTCGACCGGATGCGCCGGCTCCTCGCCGCCGTCGGCGGCCCGCACCGTGGCCTGCCGGTGGTCCACGTGGCCGGCACGAAGGGCAAGGGGTCCACGGTCGCCGCGATCGCCGCGATCCTCGAGGAGGCCGGGCAGCGGGTCGGCCGCTACCTCTCGCCGCACGTGCACGCCATCGAGGAACGGATCGCAGTCGACGGTCGGCCGATCGAGTCCGCCGATCTCGTTGCCGCGCTGGAGGCGGTGCGGCCGGCCGTCGAACGGCTCGACGCCGCCGCGGCGCGGCGCGGGGGCCGCGGTCCGACCTGGTTCGAGGTCCTGACCGCCGCGGCCTTCGTGCACTTCGCCCGCGCCAAGGTCGACATCGCCGTGCTCGAGACCGGGCTCGGTGGCAGGCTCGACGCCACCAACGTCGTCCGGCCGCTCGTGTCGGTGATCACGAGCATCAGCCTCGACCACATGGCGGTGCTCGGCCCCACGATCGCGCGGATCGCCGCCGAGAAGGCGGGCATCATCAAGCGCGGCCGGCCGGTGGTGTCCGGCGCGGTGCACCCCGCCGCCCGGCGCGTCGTCGCCGCCACGGCGGCGCGGCGCCGGGCGACGCTCCTCCAACTCGGCCGCGACTTCACGGCGACGCCGCTCCCGGCGCAGGCCGGTGCCGGGCCGCTGGCCGCCGGCGGCGTCGAGGTGCTTGGGCCGGCCGACGCGGCGCCGGTTCGTTACCGGCTGGGCATGACGGGCCGCCACCAGGCGGAGAACGCGGCGCTGGCGGTGATGGCGGTCCGCCGGCTGCAACGGCAGGGGATTCACGTTCCCGAGGAGGCGATCGTGCGCGGCCTGCTCCGAGCCCGGCTCCCGGCCCGGATCGAGGTCGTCTCGCGCCGCCCGCTCGTCGTCGTCGACGCCGCCCACAACCTGGCCTCGATGGCGACCCTCGTTGCGACGCTGCAGCCGGCGCTGGCCGCACACCGTCCGCGGGTGCTGCTCTTCGCCGCCAGCGGCGACAAGCAGATCGAGGAGATGCTGGCCGTTGCGCGGGGTGCGTTCGATCGCGTGGTTGTCACGCGTTACTCCACCAACCCCAGGGCCGCCACGGTGGAACGGCTCGTCGCCGCCTGCCGCGCCGCGGGGCTGCCCGAGCCGCGGGTCGCCGCCGACCCGCCGCAGGCCCTGGCTCTCGCCCGCTCACAGGCCGGCGCCCGCGGCCTCGTCTGCGTGGCCGGGAGTTTTTTTCTCGCCGCCGAGGTCGGCGTCGGTCGCGGCTGACATCATTCGCAGCGCCGCAGCGAGCACAGCGTCGCTCTCCGCCGGCGCGGACGCAGCGCCGGCGCGTGCGGCCGGATGTCGGCCGGATGGCATGTCGCGGGCCTGCCGCCAGCGGCGGGCGCGGGCGAGCGACTCGGCCGTGGGCGCGATCTCGAAGCCCGGATCGGGTCGCACGCCCCAGGCGCGGGAGTCGTCGTCGCCGGCCCGGCGGTGGATCGTGCCGCTGCCGGTGCGCAGGTATTCGGATGTCGTGAGCTTGAGCATCCCGCGGTCATCGGCGAGGGGGAGGAGCGTCTGCACCGTTGCCTTGCCGAACGACCGACTGCCCACGATCGTGGCCCGCCGGTTGTCCTGCAGGCAGGCGGCCACGATCTCCGCCGCGCTGGCGGACAGGCCGTCGATCAGCACCGCCATGGCCGCGCCGGGAACGGCGGCGCCACGGCTCGCCCGGCGGACGTCGAGCACCGCTGCCGCGCCCGCGGCCGACCGGCGGCCGCGGGTGGAAACGATCACGCCCTCGTCGAGAAACTGGTCGCAGACCTCGACGGCCGCGGACAAGAGCCCGCCCGGATTGCCGCGCAGGTCGAGCACCAGCCCGCGCAGGCCGGGGAGCCGCTCGATCGCCGCCAGCGCCGCCGCGAGATCGGCCGCCGTGTGCTCGCCGAACGACGTGATCCGCACGAGGGCCACGCCGGGAACGACCTCCCAGTCCCATGTGCCGTCGGCGCGGCGTCGGTCGCCGAGCACGCTCTCGACCTTGACGGCCTCGCGCAGCAGGACGACGTCGCGGGCCGCCGGATCGGCGCCGGGGGCGGAGGCCGGATCGAGCGACCGCGGCTCCGCCGACGCGGGCAGGACGCGCACGGTGACCGGCGTGCCCTGGCTGCCGCGCAGCCGCTGCACCGCGTCGCGCAGGTCCGCCTGCCGGGCCGGCACGCCGTCGATCGCCACGATCAGGTCGCCCGGCCCGAGGCCGGCCCGGGCCGCCGGCGACCCGGGCAGGGGCACGACGACGAGCGGCAGCCCCGACGGCTCGTCGATGGAAAGCTGAAGGCCGACGCCGCCGAACCGCTGGTCGAGCTGAGCCTCCAGGTCCGCCTGCGCGTCGGGCGGCAGGAATGCGGAGTGCTCGTCGAGTTCCGCCACGACCGCCTCGACGGCCGCGTCGAGGAGCCGATCGGCGGCGACCGGCTCCAGCGCGGAGCGGTCGATGATCGCGAGCACCTCGCCGAACCGCCGGCCATGTTCGCCACGGTCGCCGGCCGCCCAGGCCGCGAGCGACACGGCGCTGCAGGCGAACAGGAAGAGGATGTTGCGGAGGGGCATGATGCCGGCGGGACCTGCGGGGTCAGGGGATGGCCACGGCGACGGGGACGGGGGCGAACTGGAAGCCCTTGGGCACCACGGTCACTCCGCCGGGCGAAACAGTCAAGCCCAGGGCGGCATCCTCCTCCGGATCCACCCCCAGCACCGTGTGCGAGGGGACGCGGACTCCCTTGTCGATGATGGCACGGCGGACGACGGCGTGCCGGCCGATGTCCACCCCCTCGAAGACGACGCTCTCCTCGACCCGCGCGAAGCTGTTGACGCGGACGGCGGGGCCGATGATCGAGCGGTTCACCCGGCCCCCGGAGATGATCGCGCCGGGGCAGACCAGGCTGTCGGTCGCCTCGCCGCGCCGGGCGTCGAGCCCCGCGTCGGCGAACACGAACTTCGGCGGCGGATGGCAGGGGAAATGGGTGCGGATCGGCCACTGGTCGTCGTACAGATTGAGCTGCGGATCGACGGCGACGAGGTCGATGGTGGCCTCGTAGTAGGCGTCGATCGTGCCCACGTCGCGCCAGTAGGCGTCTTGCTTGCGGTTCTCGTCGCGGAACGGAAAGGCCAGGACGCCGTGCGTCTGCACGATCCGCGGCAGGATGTCGTGGCCGAAGTCGTGGCGGCTGCCGGGATCGGCGGCGTCGCGCTTCAGTTCCGCGAGGAGGAAGTCGGCAGAGAAGCAGTAGATGCCCATCGAGGCCAGGGCCATGCCCGGTTCGCCCGGCAGCGCCGGGGGGGTAGCCACCTTCTCGTGGAACCGATGGACGCGTCCCGCGGCGTCGGTCTCCAGCGTGCCGAACTCGGCGGCGGCCGCCCGTGGCACCCGCAGGGCACCGATCGTGACATCGGCGCCGGACTCCTCGTGGGCATCGACGAGCGATTGGTAGTTCATCTTGTAGATGTGGTCGCCGGCGAGCACGACCACCAGCCGCGGGGCGGCCATCTCCAGCGAGTAGATGTTCTGGTACACGGCGTCGGCCGTGCCCAGATACCAGTTGTCGTCGACCCGTTGCTGCGGCGGGAGGACGTCGATGAACTCGCCGAGATCACGGCAGAAGAACCGGTGCCAGCCGAGGTTCAGGTGCCGGTCGAGGCTCCGGGCCTTGTACTGGGTGAGGAGGAGGATCCGGCGCAGGCCGCTGTTGAGACAGTTGGAAAGGGCGAAATCGACGATCCGGTAACTGCCGCCGAACGGAACGGCCGGCTTGGCCCGGTCGCGGGTGAGCGGATCGAGTCGGGCGCCCTTTCCCCCCGCCAGTACGACGGCCACGACATCGCGCACTCGGCCCTGGTCGACAGCGGGAGACCGCACGGCTGCACCTCCTCGTTCGGTCATCGTTCTGCGAGACTCGACTCACTCTATCCGGCCGGCAAGCGACCTGGGGAAGACGGCCGACGGGCGGCGGCCGGCCGCCCCGACGCCCGCGGTCGGCAAACCGGGGCAGAAAGGCGTCAAAAGCGGTCTGGCGGCCACCTGGGCGGCATCGGTAGCATCCCGACCCCGCGCCCCCGTTCTCTCACGAAAGCAGCCGCATGGCCACGCGATCCTCCGGGCAACGCCGCCAGGAAAGGGACTCCGATTCCATGGAAGCCTTGAAGCCGCTGGTGGTGCTCGTGCTTTTCGGCACGATCCTGTACGGGGCCTACTCCGTGGTGCAGAAGGGACCGTCCCCCGGAATGCAGGACCCGGTCGCAGCCGCCGACCCCGCGCCTCCGTTCACGCCGCCCCCCGCGCCGCCGCAGGTCGAGATCGGCGGCCCGCAGCCCGCCGCGGGTCCGGCATCGTCGCCGCTCGTTGCCCAGCCCTCGAACCCCGTCGTCGATGCGCCGCGGGGTGGCCCGGCCGTCGGGGCGCCGTTCGCAGCGCCAGCCGCGGCGGCGTCGTCAGCGCTGCCGACGCTGCCGCCCCCCGACGGCATCCCCGCCGTGCCCTCCCCGGCACTGGTGGGGAGAACGGGCGCCGTCCCCGAGTCGCCGGCGGGAGGGTCCAGCGGCGCCACGTACCTCACGCCTTCCGCCTCGGACGGTCGGCCGCCGGAGACCGCTGACGTGGCCGCGCGGCCGGATCGCATCGCCAGCGCCAGCCCTGCGACGATGCTGCCCGTCGCGCCGCCGCAGCCGCCGGTTGGCATCCGCACCGCGTCCCCGTCGTCCGCGGCGTTCTCCGCGGCCTGGGCCGACGCCCACGGCAAGCTCCGCACCGGCCGCTACGCCGAAGCGCTCGCCGGACTTTCCGTGTGGTATGACGACCCGTCGCTGGGGCTCGAGGAGAGCCAGCAGCTCGAGGATCTGCTCAGTCGTCTCGCCGGCACCGTGGTCTATTCCCAACAGGACCTGTTGCTCCCGCCCCACGTCGTCGCCCCGGGCGAGACGCTGGCGGCGATCGCGGCCCCGCTGGGCGTCTCGACGCCGCTCCTCGCCAAGATCAACGGCGTGGACGATCCGAACCGGCTCGTGCCGGGCGAGCACCTGAAGCTCGTTCGCGGGCCGTTCGATGCCGTGGTGAGCGCGTCGCGGCGCCGGCTCAGCCTGCAGCTCAACGGCAGCTATGCCGGCAGTTTTCCCGTGGCGATCGGCCGCGAGTACCTGGCCCGGGTCGGCAGCGTGCTGCCGGTAGAGGCCGCGGGCCTGGCGGGGGAGCAGCTCGCCCAGCCCGCTGCCGCAGCGACGCCGCGCCGGGCGATCACGCTGGGAGGCGGCTTCGTGATCGAGGCGGCCGACGATCCGGCCGCCGCCGCCGATGCGACGCCCGGCACGAGCCTCGTGGTCTCCGTCCGTGACTTCGGCGAACTCGTCCACATCCTCGGCCCCGGGTCCCGGGTCCTCGTCCGGCAGTGACAGGCCGGCAGTGACAGGCCGGCAGTGACAGGCCGGCACGGCGCCCATCGAACTGTTGCGGCCACATGTCGTGAGGTGTACCGATCGCTTCCGTGATCTGGCTCCTCTTGCACGTGAAGACGGACCATGCATCGTCGGATAGACCGCGTCGTGCGCACGCTTCTGATCGTCGGGCTGCCGCTGTGCGTTCTCGCCTCTGCCGCCGCGCAGACCGCCGATCCCGCGCCGGCTCCGCAGCCGGTGCGGATGTGGCACGTCGGCAACAGCTGGTCGTGCCCGTTTCCCTTCGATCATGTTGGCCTGCCCCGGACCTTCGTGCTCCACACGCATGGCCTCGGGGGGACCGACGAGCAGGCGGTGACGGAAGGCTGGATCCGGCAGGCGCTCGACAAGGATGCCCGCGGACGCAAGGCCTTCGAGTCCGGGGACTTCGACGTGGTGTACCTGGGGTTCGTCCAGTTGCACGAGCCGGTGGCCGGACTCGATCCGATCGCCGACCTCGCCCTGGCCCGCAATCCCCGCTGTCGGATCTACCTGCAGCATGCCTGGCCGTGGATCACCAAGGCGGACTCACCCCATGAAGGGGACGATATCGACGCCCTCGAGGCGGGTTCGAACAAGGGCCTGAAGGCTCTGGAGGAGAAGGTCGACGCGATCAACGGCCGGCTCGGCCGCCGCGTGCTGTTCATCAATCCGGTGGCCAGCGCGGTCATGAAGCTCCGCCGCCGCGTTGCTGCCAAGGAATTTCCCGGGATCACCAGCCAGGCGGACGTGTTCAACGACACCGAGGGAAGGCGGGACGACCATGCCGGAACCCAGATCGTCGTGCTCACCATGTACTGCGCCCACGCGGCGATCCACCGCCGGTCCCCGGTCGGGCTGAAGATCACCTCGCCCGACGGCTTCTGGGGCCATGTGCAGCGGGCCGACAAGGGGAAGATCCCGGTGGACGACGCCCAGCATGCGGCCCTGCAGCGGATTGCCTGGGAGACGGTGTCGACGTACCGCCATGCCGGCGTCGCACCGGTCCCGGAGACCCCCACTTCGCCTCCGTGACCACGCGGGACGGCGGATCCGACCGGTATCACGCTTGCGGCTCCGGTGCGCGGCATTGATCGCGAGCAGGGCGACGGATGCCACACGCACCAGAAACGATGTCGAGATCATGCGACTCTCTGCCGCAATGCGGCGGGCCCGCGGCACGCATGTCGTGCATCGCGGGCCCGCTCGTGCTCTTCCACGCCGACCCATGTTGGGTGCGTGGATCGTCCCGACGCCGGCGGACTCGAACGCACGGCGACTTGTCACGGGGACGAGCAACTCCTGTCACGCCAGCCGCCGCCGGCTGCAGTCGCCCCGTGGAGACGGGCGTTCCCGCCCGGCTCCACGTCGTATCACCGCACCGCCTCCTGCAGCATGCGGGAGTTGGGGATCGAGTGCCTGGAGACGAGGCCGTTCTCCTTGGTCTCCACGATCGTTGCCACCGGCCCCACCTCGCGAACCGTCCCCTCGAGACCGGCCACGCTCACCTGATCGCCGGCCTGGAGCCGCTGGCGGACGTAGTACCCGGCGAGGATGCCGGCCATGACGTCGCGGCCGCCGAGGCCGAAGGCGAGGGCAAAGCCGGCCGCGAGCCCGGCCGAGCCGATGAGGATCAGCTTCTCGAGCAGCGCGAACTGGATGCCGAGCTGGTTGAAGGCGGCGATGAAGGTGAGGATCGACAGCACCCAGTAGCAGCCGCCGGCGAGGTACTCGGCGTACGACAGCCCGACCCGGTCGGCGCTCGTCGCCACCACGCCGCGCAGGAACGTCGCCGCCAGCAGGCCGATCACCACCACCACCGTGGCCACGAGCAGGCGGGGGATGTAGTTCACCACCTCGCCCATGGCGTTCGACACGCTCTGCAGGCCGAGGATGTTGAAAGCCGCCATGAGGAACACGCTCATCAGCAGCCAGAACACGATGCCGCCGACGATGGCGGGCACGGCGCGGCGGATGCCGACGTCGTGCATGCTCTTGGCGAGGCCGCTCTTCTCGGCAGCCGTCTGCAGGCCGATCTTTTCCGTGACCACGGCGATCAGGCCTCCGAACCAGCGGGCGAGGACGTAGCCGATGACGAGCACCGCCACCATCGCCACCATCTTCGGAGCGAGGAGGATGACCTGCGTCCAGGCTTGAGTGAAGCTGTCGACGAGCGCCTGCCGGGACGCCTGCATCGTCTCCCGGGCCGTGTCGGCGGCCGTCTGTGCGAACATCACCACGTCAGCCATCGTTTTCTCCCTGGGAAGGTGGCAACCGGTCAGTCGCGGGCCTGGGGGATCCGCTTGGCCGACCGCGGCCAACGCCCCGACACCGTGTAGACCAGAGCCGCAAACAACGCGATCAGCATGTGCCTCGCCGCCCACGCGGTGGCCCCGAGGGCGAACTCCGCGACGTGCAGGGCCAAGAGCCGGGGGTGGAGCTTGCGCCGCACCCCAGCCGCGAGGGTCCCGGCCGCCGGAACCGGCGGCACCGACACGTCGGCGAGTCGCTCGAGGAGGTCCATCCGCGATTGTTCACCGGACCCGACGCCCGCGGCCGCGTGGCCGCATCGCGTCGTCGGGAGGTGAGTTGCCGGCCGGGTCCGGGGCGTCACAAAAATTTTTTTGCCGCTGTTTTTCCGGTGTTCCGCCCCCCGGGTGGTGGTCAGGCCTGCCGTCCCGCCCGGGCGGCGAGTTTTTCCCGGATCCGGCTGACCCGCATCCGCAGGGCACCGGGCGTGGCCCCGAACATCTCGGCCAGTTCCTCGTAGTCGTGGTTCTCGGCGAACTTCATCAGCACCAGCGCCCGGTCCTCCTCGTCGAGCCCCTCGAGCAGCCGGCCCACGTCGTCGGCTGCGTCGATCGCGGCGGTCGGTGATGCCCCCGGGTCGGCATGCGTCTGAACCGTCGGCATGTCGTCGTCACCCGCCGACTCTGTCTGCTCGCGGCGCCGGCGCCGGGACCGCGACCGGCGCAGGGTGAGGCAGGTGCGGATCGCCACGCCGTGCAGCCAGGTCGAGTAGCGGCTCCGCCCCGCGAACTTGGTCCGGTCGAAGAACAGCCGAACGAAGACTTCCTGGGCCGCGTCCTCCGCGTCCTGCTGGCTGCCCATCAGCCGCCAGCAGACCCGCCAGACCCGCTCCCGGAACCGGTCCATGAGCGCCGTAAAGGCGATGCCGTCGGAGCCCTCACGGGCCGCCTGGGCCGCGAGGGCCTCGTCGGACAGGGTTGCCAACCCGTCATCATCGGCCGGTCCTGCCACGACGCCGCATCCTCCGGGCGTGGGCCGGATCTCCGCCACGAGCCCGCCGACAGTGTGCGGGATGCCCCGGTTTTTGGCGAGGGTGAATCTCGCCCGCGGGACGGGCTCCAGTCGCCGTCACCCGGCCGCCGTCGCGGCGCGGTCGCTGCGGAACAG
>BJHK01000023.1 GCA_014192425.1 Planctomycetia bacterium
TGCTTCCCGCCATGGAAGAGCGTGCACGGACATGGGATTCGGAGGGCGCCCCGAACCAAGCGATGCAGCGGACTCGCGATGAAGCCAAGCGTTGTGGGTGATCGTGTGGGCGCGAGCCGCTGATCGCCATCGTTATGTGGTCTACTTCGTCCGCTCAAGCAGGGCGTCTAGCGTGTCAGCGTCCTCTGCCATCCCTTCAAACGCATCGTTCTGCGAGATGTACCGCGATGCCCTGTAAATCGCCCCGCGATCCGCTGCGGTGAGCGTGAGGCGAGACGTAATCGTATCCAGCGTGTCGGCCGCCAGCCGGATCGCGTCGGCGTCCTGCTCGCTGGCGGTGCGGCCCGCGATCTCTCGCAGAATTTGTTGAAGCGAAACCGTCTCGTATGCCATCTTGCTCCTCCGTCTCCATACGCTCACATAACCAAGACGATGCAGCGGACTGCGCCGCTGATCGCAAGCGTTATCACAGCGTCTCAACCCACTCCGCCGACTCTGCATCGAAGTGCTTGCGCCAAAACTTCGCCTCGTCCTCCCAGCCGGAGCCCGTGCGCTCCTTGTCTATCGTCATCGCTTTGCATCGCCAATACTGAGCATCGCCGTACAACCACAGCGAGACGAAAGCAAGCAGCAGCGTCATACCTTGCCAGAACATCGCTTCCACGCCATCCTCCTTTGTTTCCAGTGTGATAACCACGCGATGCAGCGGACGAGCCGCTGATCGCAAGCGTTAGGCCAAGGAGAAGCCCAGAGCCAGAGCCGTGTTGGCGTGACGGTGCCGGTTGCTGCATGATGCTGAACGGCGGTGCCTGGGCTGCCCCACCGTGAACACGAACATGAACCTCGCATACAGAATTGCGATCGCTTGCGGAGCGGCGCCGCTTCTCATCGGTGTCACCATTTTCCTCCTGTGGTGCGTAACGCGATGGGATTGGTTGATGCTGGCAGGCATCGCTACTCTTTACGGCGGAGTTGCTGCGTTCGTTATCGGCGCTCTTGCGCTTGCTGCCTTCTCCTGGATGGCATGGCGATCTCCAGGAAATCCACAACCGCGATGCGCACTCCGGATATTCGCCTGTAGCCTACTGCTGGTCTCGAACTTTCCCGCAGCGGGTGGGATTATCGCGGCAGTCATAGCCATCGAGACTCGCTATGTGGTCATCGTCCAGAACAACTCACAGCAGGTCCTCAGCAGCATTCGCCTTAGTGGCGGGGGCTGCGAGGTTGAGATCGGAACTCTTAAGCCCAGCAGCGTTGCCCGACGCGTGTTGCGCATTCAGGGCGAGGGCTCGCTTGAGCTGCGCGCTCTCAAAGGCACTTCTGCTGTCTCGCACACAATAGATCCCTATGTCTGTTGCGGCATGGGCGGCCACAAAACAGTCATTATCGGTAGCGATGAATCGATTTCTGTTTCCGACTGAGGATGCCTAACAAAGCCTTGCAGCAGAATCGCGATGACGTCCTGCGGAGTTGAGAATCAATCGGCTGCGATCTGCTGAAGGCAGCCGTTCTGCGAATAAGCGATGCGTACGATTGGACTGATCGCGTTGACGCTGTGCATGGGCGGCTGCTCGCCGCGGGCAGTCCCCGTCGAAACCCCTATCGCGACAGCCTACTCGGACGGCTTCGAAGTGATCGTCTGTGAACCGGACGCGGCGGCCGGGCGAGCGAAAGTCCGGAGTCTTCCGCTGGAGCAAGCGGAAGCCGAAATTGCGAAAGGGGCGTCCGGCCTGATCAAAGGCGATCCGAAGCAAGCGGAAAGCGATTTGCGTTCGAACCAAGGCGTTGAAGTGGCGAGCGTCAATGTGACGTCGCTCGGCGACAACAAGCAACGCGTGCTCTACTCGCTGCATTACGGAAGCCGCACCTTCGCTTACCAATACCTCGTTGATGGGGCCCGCGTGACCCCTGAGAAAAGCGAGTATCGAGATCTCGCAAAGAGTCGCGCTGTCCTCTATCAAGACAAACGGCAGAACTAAGCGATGCAGCGGACTCGCGATAAAGTCGGGTGGTGTGGAAAGTCCAAGGTCGCGAGCCGCTGATCGCGGACGTTCTGCGGCAGGTACGCCTCGCCGCGGGCGGTAGGTCACAACTGGTCTTCGGAGCGACCGCCGCGGTAGACTTGAGTCGACGGCGATCTCCGTCGCGACGTTTGGAGAGGTGCCCCATGCACTCGGTTAAGTATGTCCATTGGCAGGAAGGCGACTGGTGGCTCGGCTACCTTGAGGAATATCCGGATTACTGGACGCAAGGTGAGACCCTGCAAGATCTGGTCGAGCACTTGAAGGATCTCTATCTCGATCTTTCGGGGGGGCATATTCCTGGTGCTCGCAAGGTTGGTGAGCTCGTCATGCCATGAAGCGTGTCGATCTGATCAAGGCTATCGAGGCGAGCGGTTGCGTATTGGTGAGACATGGTGGACGGCATGACTGGTATCGCAACCCAGCCACAGGTGTCTCCCAGCCAGTGCCTCGCCATCGTGAGGTCAAGGAACCTCTTGCGCGGCGAATAATCGGAATGCTCACAGAGGAATCAAAAGAGCAACAGAGCGACGAAGGCGGTTCAGAAGACGCAGAACCAGGCGATGCAGCGGACTCGCGATAAAGTCTGGCTGCATGGAAAGGCCCTTGGTCGCGAGCCGCTGATCGCAATCGTTCGGCAACAGGAAGCCCAGAGCCAGAGCCGGAGTAGCGCGACGCAACTGGTTGAAGCCAGCGACGACGACGGAGGAATCGCAAATGGCTGACGTGTGTGAGGATGTGAAGGTTGTGAGCAATCCTGGCTCCAACTCACTTGAGGTGTGGTTCGAGCCGTGGGGCATGTCCCACTCGCTTCTGGCGGGTGAGTCGTTTCGCGTGGTAGGTCGCAGCGATCAGCCCGGTGAGTTGGAGGTTGTCGCCGCCGATGGAGCGGTAGCAGTTTACGCCTGGCCAGGATCAACAGTGATGGTGTACAAGGGCGACACATTGGTAGACGATTTCAACATCGTTTTCCCGGAACTCCCGCCAGGCATGTCCGCACGCGGTTTCGTGGAGTTCATGTTTGGTGGTCCGGGAGGGCCGGGCCATCAATCAACCAACCCAGTCGACTCGTCGCATTCAGGTCGATCTCGGCCTTGGTGGAAGTTGTGGTAGCGTTCGGTGCCGTCAATCCGAAAGTCGATAGATGCAAGCGGCAATTGTGGCGGAATGGTAGCGGGATTTAGCGATCAGTGATTATGGCAGCGTCATCCGTGATCCCGGTAAGTTCTCAATGCTCTTTGGCGTTCCAGAATCAGGCATGCCGAACAAAGCCTTGCAGCAGAATCGCGGTGACGTCCTGCGGAGTTGAGAATCTGTTGGCTGCGATCTGCTGAAGGCAGCCGTTCGGCAACAGGAAATCCAAGAGCCAGAGCCGAAGGGCCCAAAGGCCCGCTGGCCGGTAGCGCATAGTGCGGCAACAGGATTGTGGCGATGAAGGAAAATGACGCTCCGTCACCGCAGATCTCGCTTCAGCGCGTGCGCAATCGCATCATCGAGTACCTTGAGGTAGCGAGTTCGTTTGACAGCCAGCGCGAATATCACGCTAACGCACCTGTCTCCGTGCCAAACGAAATGATTAACCAATGGGAGGACTGGGTGGCCGACCCGACCTCTCCTCTGTGGGCCCCTCCGGTGATCAGCCCGGCTGAGCGAGCGGCAATCGCTGACTTTCACGCGGTGTGGCGGAAGGTCGCTGACTCCACCCCGAATCATTTGCCACCGCTTGAGCAAACCATTGAGCTACCCGCTTGGGAGCGGCTTCGTGCTGCGGCCGAGTGCTCGCTTCGTGTGTTTCAGCAGAGAGGCCGACTGCCTGAAGACCGTGCTATCTAAGTCTCTTCAGCATGGCCTGCACGATCGTATTGTCACCGCTCCCAGGCACCAAGGCATGCCGAACCAACCGATGCAATGGACTCGCGATGATGCCCAGCGGCATGGATAATCTTTTGGTCGCGAGCCATTGATCGGGGCCGTTCTGGCTCTTCCACCCCGCCGCCGCCGTCCGCCGCTGGCTGAGGCTGAAATGCTTGATGCTCAGAAGATCGTCGCGAACATAGTGACCCGTATTGGCTGGGTATATGACCGCCCGCTCATGTACGGCGTCACCGCAGCGGAGGTCGAGGTGGTACTCGAGTGCTTGCACTCGATTTGGGCCATGTGCCTTGGCCGAGATGAGCAGTATCGAACGGCGATGGCGGATCTTCACCGCCAGTTGGACCATCACGCCATGAATTCCTTCACGTGGTACGCACAGCAGCATCCGCATGCTCGCGACGAGGAGATCGCCGCTTACGTCGTATGGTTTTTCAAGCGGCTCGACGCTTCGCTCGGACTAACAACAACGCTTGATGCTGCAGGCAAGCCAGAACCAACCGATGCAATGGACTCGCGATGAAGCCCTGCGGTGTGGACAATCTTCACGGCGCGAGCCATTGATCGGAATCGTTAGGCCACGGATACCAGAGCTAGAGCCAGAGCCGTGTTGGTTTGAAGTTGATCCGAGGTTGCTGACGTGGATTTTTTCATTCACGATACTTACGTTTCAGTGCCGCCTGGTGTGGTTGCGGTGGTCGGCGTGCTCATCGCCCTGGCGCTCGTGGTGTTCTTGGCTCGCAATCGAGAGTAGTTGGGCTTCCGCTATTGATGACATCGCATTGGCCCCGTGGTAGGATGCCCTCATGATCGATATCGACCAGACCCTCACCGAATTGACCGCATTGCCAGTTCTCGACCGATTGCGGGTCGTCGAGTCCCTGTGGGACAGCATCCCAGATGATGCGCCAGTTGAGATTTCCCCCGACCAGCGAGCCGAGTTGATGCGGCGACTCGACTCCCTTGAGCGATCGCCTGAACAGTTGCTCACTTGGGAAGAAGTGCTGAATCGGCTTGGTCGCGCGGGATGAAGTTCAAGCCTCGGTTTCTTCCCGAGTTTGCCGCCGATCTCGAAGCAGGGCGCTGTTGGTATGAGGCTCGGACGCCAGGGCTCGGCGCTGACTTTGTTTTGGAGTGCTCACGAGCCCTGGTAGCAATCCAAAAGAATCCGGAGTGGGTGCAAGCAGACCCCGATGGCATCCGTTCGCGTCGCATTAATCGCTTTCCGTATGTGATTCATTTCGTCCTGAAGCAAGATGTGATTGTGTTTCTTGCCGTCATGTTCGGTGGGCGAGATCCATCAGCGTGGCGTGGACGGGCCTAACAAAGCCTTGCAGCAGAATCGCGATGACGTCCTGCGGAGTTGAGAATCCATTGGCTGCGATCTGCTGAAGACAGCCGTTAGGCAACAGGATGCAAGCGCCAGAGCCGAGAAGGCTCAAGCCGGATTGGTGCTTCGCCAGGTGATCGTGGCCGCTGTCCTCATCGCGATGGCCGCAAGTGCCCCTCGAACATCAACTGGTCGTTCAACCAGGTACTTCGAGATCGATTGGTGGGCGTAGGCCCTGCTTCATCGGCCGGTGGTTCCTGCCCGAGGTCGGCTGTCGCATAGCGTAGTGGGCCGAATCACCGGGCGTCAGTCGTGCAGGGCCTGGTACCGAGGCGATGCGTCATTCCAGTTCGTTGATTCAGTCTGCATAGGTGGGTGTGGGCCCGTGACGCCGTCTGGTGGTGCGAAGCCGAACCCCTTCATCGCCGATTGGGTAGTACTCGTCTATAATCCGCCTCTGTGGCAGGAGTTCCGGCGAGCACGTTTTGTTGGAAGCTACGATTCGGGAGTGTGGAGTGTGCTGAGCGTGAAAGGGAATGCATCCAAGCCCGAAGTTTCGGCCAGGCTAGCCGACTACTTCCATCGCAACGGGTATGTTCGCCGGATTGATGCGGTTCGGCGCGCCGAGGAAGGGCAGTTCTATAAGAAAGGAGCTGAAGTCCGATTGGTCGCGAACTCCCGAGCTGAGTTGGCCGAGATTCGTCGCCTCCTGCGTCAAGCCGGCCTTGAGCCAGGGCGGCCATTCGCCAAGGGGAGGCAATGGCGGCAGCCGTTGTATGGCGTGGCGGCAGTCGCTCGGTTCTTGGCCTTGGTAGAGGATGCCTAACAAAGCCTTGCAGCAGTATCGCGATGACGTCCTGCGGTATTGAGGATCTATTGGCTGCGATCTGCTGAAGGCAGCCGTTCTGCCAGGGGTCGGTCACGAGGCGGCGTGAGCGGTTGTCATCATTCCTGCGTTGGCACGTCCCAGTCGCGCAGCTTCGCATGCAGCTGCGCGACCTTCCCCATGAAATGATCCATCGAGTACCGGCCGGCGGCGAGCACGATGTGCTTCTTGGCCGTCTCCATGTCGCCCGACGACTCGGCATGGAGGCCCAGATAGAGATGGGCGTAGCAGAGCTGGTTGCGCCGCGCCCCCTCCGGGCCCGCCTCGGCCGCGGCCAGGACCTGGGCCGCCGTGCCCTGGCACTCGTAGAGGGCGCGGATCTCGCGCATCGGCACCCGGTCGTCCTCGCCGACCGGCAACAGCGCCTTCCGCGCCGCGGCCGGATCCTCCTGCCGAGCCACGCAGGCGAAGTGCCAGGTGACGTTCTCCACATCGGCCGGATTGGCGCCGCGATGGACCTCGAACTGCCGACGGCCGTCGGCGAATCGGCCCGCGTAGTACAGCGCCAGCCCGCGCTGCCAGAGCTGCGGCTCGAGTTCGGGACGGGCCGCGACGAGCGCGTCGAAGTCGCGGGCTGACTCGGCCGGCTGGCCGGCGAACAACAGCCGGACTCCATCGTCGAAGAGCTGCCGCGGCGTTCGTTCCTCAGCACGGCCGGCCACGGCCAACAGGCCGACGGAGATGAGCATGAGCCCGAACCACGGTCGCGAAGAAACGCGGTGCATCGATCGTTCTCCGGGAAGTCGGCAGCTGATCAGCGGGCCACGACGGCGTCGAGCTGGCCGTGGATCGCCAGCAGCCGACGGTGCCGGTCGTAAGCCCGGTCGAAGACCCGCGTGGCCGCCGGACGGGGCACGAACCGGCGCGGCGTGCCCGTGCGATGCCGGGCGAGGAACCCGCCCCAGTCGCCGCCGCGGCCAGCCAGCGTGTCGGCGCGATGCTTCGCCAACAGCGTTGCGCCCCACGCCGTGCCCTCCGTCGCGCCGTCGAGGATCGACACCGGCGTGTTGAAGGCGTCGGCGAGCAGCTGGCCGAGCGCCGGCGTCTTCGTCAGGCCCCCGGAGAGGACGATCTCCGTTCGCGGGAAGCCCTGGGCATCGAGCAGGTCGCTGCCCACGCGCAGGTTGAAGATCGTCGCCAGGAGCATCGCCTTGGCGACGTTGCCCGGCGTGGCGTTCGTGCCGTCGAGTCCGATCACGCAGGCCGTGCCGCCGCGCGACACGCCAAGCCCCGGCTCGTCGTCGAGGAACGGCAGGGCGACGAGGCCGCCGCAGTCATCGGCTGCGGCCAGCACCTCCGGCATCACCGCCGCGAAGGCGTCGGCGCCGGACTGCAGCCGCCCGAACATCTCCACCACGGTGTTCATCGCCGTCGTGCCGTTCCGCAGAAAGACCATGTTGATCGGCTTGCCGTCCGGCGCGCAGAAGTGGTCGATGCCGGTGGCCACGCCCTGGAAGGCCCGGTCGCCGACCGAGTTGGCGACGACGCTCGTGCCGAAGCTCATCGCCACCATGCCGGCGTCGCCGATCAGCGAGCCCGCCAGCGCCGCCGGCTGGTCCCCCTCGGCGGGCGCCACGGGAATCCCCGCCGGCAGGCCGAGCAGTGCGGCGCCGTGGGCGTCGAGCGTGCCACCATCCGCGCCGGCCCGACGCACCGCCGGCAGGAGCGCGGCGAGCGGCGGGACGCGGCGGCCAGGGCAGGTCGCCGCCACGAGCGCGTCGAATTCAGCCAGCAGCCGCTCGTCGTAGTCGAGGGTCGCCTGATCGATCGGAAACATCCCCGAGGCGTCGCCGATGCCGAGCGTCCAGCCGCCGGTGAGGCGGCGCGCGATCCAGCCGGCGGGCGTCGTCAGGTGTGCGACGCGGGCCGCGGTGTCGGGCCGGTTGCGGATCGTCCACAGCCAGCGGGCGGCTGTGATCCGCTTCGGCATCTTGACGCCGAAGCGGGACGTCAGTTCGTGCCCCTCCTCCTCGTTGCGGCCGTCGCACCAGAGCCGCGTCGCCGCCAGCGGTGCGCCCGCGGCGTCGCAGAGCACCTCGCCATGCATCTGTCCGGAGATGCCGATCGCCAGCACATCGGGCTCCAGGCCGGACGCGGCGAGCGCCTTCCGCAGGTCGGCCATCGCCGTGGCCAGCGCGGCCTCCCAATCGGCGGGCTGCTGCTCGTAGCACTCCCGTTCCAGCCCCGGCACCATCTCGTAGTCGCCGTGGCCGTGGGCGAGGATTCGCATGTCGTCGTCGGTGAAGATCACCGACAGTCCCTGCGTGCCGGCGTCGATGCCCAGGTAGCCAGTCCGTTTCATGCCGCGTGTCCTCGCGTCGGTTGCGTACGAATCATCCCATCGTGGGGCATTCGCGGGGATGTTTCAACGTGCCCCGGTGTCGCCGCCCCGAGCCGGGCAGCGCGTCCGGGTGTGTTGTCCGCGTATCTCGCCCATGGAGCACGGGATGCATGGGGCTCCGGCTGGTCGTCCGGACTGTATATATAGTGGTCGTCTGCCAGGGCCGGTCATGCGGCGGCCCGGCTGCCGCCTGCCCCGTCGTCGAGGAGTCGAGCCATGAACAGTGTGCGAGGAGTGTCCACGTGCCACCGGCCCGCGCGGCTGATCGGCCTGGCGGCGGCGGTGTGCTTCGGCGGCAGCCTCGTGTCGGCCAGCGCCGCGCCCGATCCCGCGCCGGCCGCGGGCAGTGCAGCGGTGAAGCCGGCGGCGCCGGCCGCGAAGGTCACCGAGCATGGCCGCTGGGTGATCGGCGCCGATTACGGGAAGGATGGCGGCCTGCTGCTCACGGTCGGCGGCGAGAGCCTGCTGTATCGCCCCGGCGACGCGACGCTCTGGAACGGGGACGGGACGCGGATCGGCGATCTCGTCGGCCACCCGACGTCGGTCTGGGCGGCGCGGATCTCGCAGGACGGCAGCCGGGCGGCGACGGCCGGCTACGACGGGCTGGTGAAGGTCTGGGATGTCGCCACCCGCGCGTCGAAGCACGACCTCAAAAAGCACAAGGGCTGGTGCCGGACGCTCGACTTCTCCCCCGACGGCACGCTGCTCGCCACGGGGGGCGAGGATGGCAACGTGGTGCTCTGGGATCCGGCCGCCGGCACGGAGGTGAAGACGATCGCCGCCGGTCCGTCGGGCATCTCGGCCGTGGCGTTCTCGCCGGACGGCGCTCTGCTGGCGACGGGCGGTGGCGACACGGTCGTCACACTCTGGGACGTGGCCACGGGCAGTGAGAAGGCGAAGCTCGAGGGGCATGGCGGGCCGGTGTGGTCGATCCGCTTCTCGCCCGACGGTGCGACGCTGGCCAGCGGCGCGGCTGACCGCACGGTCCGTCTCTGGACGGTCGCCGACGGCAAGCCCGCGGCCACGCTCGAGGGGCATGCCGACTGGGTGACGAGCCTCGATTTCTCAGCCGACGGCAGCCGGCTCGTGAGCGGCGGCATCGACGGCAGCGTGAAGCTCTGGGACGTGAAGGCCAAGGGGGAGCAGGAGGGGCCGGAGAAGGCGAAGTCGAGCGTCTGGGCGGTGCGGTTCGCACCCGGCGGCAAGTCGATCCTCATCGGGACCCACGCCGGTGCGGTCGTGACCGCGACGCCGGCACCGAAGCTGCTGCCGCCGCCTCCGCCCAAGCCGACGCCCCCGCCTCCACCTCCCTCGCCGCCGGCGCCCCCGCAGGCCGCGGCAGCGGAAGGACTGGCCCTCAAGCCGACGGAGTTCAAGAGCGCGGCCGGGGCGACCGCCACGATCGCCGACGACGCGAGCGTCCTCGTGGGCGGCCCGCTCGCCAAGGACACCTACACGGTCAAGACGGTGCTGCCGGCCGACGGCGCCGTGAAGGCGTTCGTGCTCGAGGCGCTGCCCGATGGAAGCCTGCCGAAGCAGGGACCGGGCCGGGCGGAGAATGGCAACTTCGTGATCAGCACGTTCGGTGCCACGTTTACCGAGCCGGCCAAGGAGGGCCCGGGCACGGCGATCCGCTTCACGGGCGCGCTGGCCGACTTCGCGCAGGATAAATACAACGCCGAGGGGATGCTCGATGCCGACGTGAACACGGGCTGGGCCATCGATCCCGAGGTCGGGAAGCCGCACGTGGTGCGGTTCACGCTCGCCCCCGACGTCAAGCTGCCCGCCGGGGCCACGGTCACGTTCACGATGGACCAACAGTACTCGGACGGCCGGCATACCGTGGGCAAGTTTCGTCTGCGGGCCGTCAAGCAGTGACTCCTGCGGGGTGCCGGCGGCAGGCATCCGCACCGGGCGTCTGGTATGCTGCGAATGTCGGCCAGCGGGTGTTGGCCGTCCTCCTTCTGGGCAGGCGACTCCATGAACCGTTCCACGTTGTGCGCGACCATCGCCGCGGGAGTCCTCCTCGGAGCCTGCGTGGCGGGCGGCGTTGCGGCCCTGGTGCCCGGCGTCTGGCGGCCGCAGCCCGTGCTGGCTGTCTCCTCGTTGTCCGACGATTCGTTCGCCGTCTGCACTGTGCCGCTCGACAACGGCGTCGAGGGATTCTTCCTGCTCGATTTTCAGACCGGTGACATCACGGGGGGTGTGCTCAACCCGGCGACTCAGAAGTTCGGCGTCGGCTACCGGCACAACGTTCTCAAGGACCTGAACTTCAAGGCCGGCAAGGCGAAGAGCGCACGGTTCCTGCTCGTCTCCGGTGCGCTCGTGTTCGCGGGGCAGACCGGCAACACCCTGGCGCCCTCGGTGCTGTATGTCACCGATGCATCGACCGGGATGACGGTCGCCTACGGGATTCCCTGGGGGCCGGGGGCAGGAGGGCTGCGGAATCCGCTCGTCGCCCTCGACGGCATCAACGCCCGTGGTGGCGGCGAGAAGGTGCCGTGACCACGGGTCGAGGATCGATGGGCGAGACACGGGCAGCGGATGCATGTCGGGCGCAGCCGGGCGCGGTGCTGATCACGGTCAACGGTCAGTCGCGGACGATGGTCGCCGGCGCGACGCTCCGCGACGTCGTCGCGGAACTCGGCTGGGAGGGACGCCCCCTGGCGGTCGAGCTCAACGAGCAGGTCGTGCCGCGGGCCGAACTCGGCAACCGGCCGGTCGGCCACGGCGACCGGCTGGAGATCGTCACGCTCGTGGGTGGTGGCTGAGAGCCGCCGGGAGTGTGCAATGACTGACACCCAGCCTGGTATCCAAGCGCCGGCCGACGCGCTCCTGAAGGTCGGCGGCTTCGCCTTCACGAGCCGGCTGATCGTCGGCACGGGCAAGTATTCGAGCTATGCGGCCATGGCCGCCTGTCTCGAGGCGGCCGGCGCCGAGTGCGTGACCGTGGCCGTCCGGCGCGAGCGGCTCCTCAACGAGGCCGGCGAGAACATCCTCGCCCACCTTGATCCGGCCCGCTACACGCTCCTCCCCAACACGGCCGGATGCTTTTCCGCCGCCGATGCCATCCGCGTCGCCCGGCTCGGCCGCGAACTCCTGCGCGACCTCGGCAATCCGGGCGCCGACTGGGTCAAGCTCGAGGTCCTCGGCGACCGCAAGACGCTCCTTCCCGATCCGATCGGCACGCTGGAGGCGACGGAGAAACTGGCGGCCGAGGGCTTCGCCGTGCTCGTGTACACCAGCGACGATCCCGTGCTCGCCCGCCGGCTCAAGGAGGCGGGCGCGACGAGCGTGATGCCGGCCGGCAGCCCGATCGGCTCGGGACAGGGCATCCTCAACGCCAACAACCTGCGGATCTGCCTGGAGTATCTCAAGGGGGACGATCCGGACTATCCCGTCATCGTCGATGCCGGCGTGGGCACGGCCAGCGACGTCGCGGCGGCGATGGAGCTGGGCGTCGACGGCGTCCTGCTCAACACGGCGATCGCCCACGCCGCCGACCCGCTGCGGATGGCGCATGCCATGCGGGCCGCCTGCGTCGCAGGCCGGCAGGCGTTCCTTGCCGGCCGGATCCCGCGCCGGCTGTATGCCAGCGCCTCGAGCCCCGAGGAGGGAGCGATCGGCGGACCTTCCTGAGAACGGCCCGCCCTCCGTCGTCGTCACCATGCTCGCCAAGCGCATCATTCCCTGCCTCGACGTCGAGAAGGGCCGGGTCGTCAAGGGGACGCGGTTTCTCGACCTCGTCGATGCCGGCGATCCAGTCGAGGTGGCGGCGCGGTACGAGGCCGAGGGGGCGGACGAGCTCGTGTTCCTCGACATCACGGCCAGCCACGAGGGGCGGGCGATCATGCTCGACGTCGTCCGGCGCGTGGCCGAGACGATCTTCATGCCGTTCACCGTGGGGGGCGGAATCGCCACGCTCGACGATGCGGCCCGGCTCGTGCAGGCCGGTGCCGAGAAGGTGAGCATCAATTCGGCCGCTGTCCGGACGCCGGACCTCGTGACCGCGGTCGCCGACCGGCTGGGAAGCTGTGCCACGGTGGTCAACATCGATCCCAAGCGGGTGCGGCGCGACGGCCGCGAGGTCTGGGAGGTGTTCATCAACGGCGGCCGCGTGCCCACCGGGCTGGAGGCCGTCGCCTGGGCGCGGCGGGTGGAGCAACTGGGGGCGGGCGAGATCGTGCTCACCTGCATGGACAGGGACGGCACGCGGGACGGCTACGACCTGGAGATCACGGCCGCCGTCGCCGGCGCGGTGCGGATCCCCGTCGTGGCCAGCGGCGGGGCTGGCAGGCCGGAGCACCTTGCGGCCGCGGTCACATCTGGGGGTGCGGACGCCGCACTCGCCGCTGGCATCTTCCACTTCGGAGAGTGTACGATCCGCGAGGTGAAGGAATTGTTCCGCCGCGAGGGAATCCCCGTCCGTCTGCCCCCGCTCTGACCAGCCGTCCGCGCCCACCACGTTCTCCCCATGGCCACCATCGACCCGTCCGTCAGCCCTGCGGCCTCCCCACCGGCGGCGCCAGCGGCCGTCAAGCGGCTGGAGATCGACCGCTTCTTCGAGGCCCTGGTCAAGCTGGAGGGAAGCGACCTGCACATGAAGGTCGGGCAGCCGCCGTTCATTCGCGTCAAGGGTTCGTTGCAGCCACTGAAGACCCCGCGGATCGACGACGAGCACATGCGCCGGCTCTGCCTGCCGATGCTCGACGACCGACGCCGGCGCATCCTCGATGCCGACGGGGGCTGCGACTTCGCCTACGTCGCCGACGTGGACGGGGTCCGCTGGCGGTTTCGCGTCAACCTCCTCCACCAGCAGGGTTCCCTCGGCCTCGTCGCCCGGCGGGTCAACAACAAGATCCCCGACTTCAAGGGGCTGTTCCTGCCCCCGGGCATCGAGCAGCTCTGCCAGTACGACCAGGGGCTGATCCTCCTCGCCGGCGTCACCGGCTCGGGCAAGAGCACGACGATCGCCTCGATGCTCAACTTCATCAACCAAACCCACCGCAAGCACATCCTCACGCTCGAGGACCCGATCGAGTTCGTGTTCACGGAGGACAAGTGCCTGATCAACCAGCGTGAGATCGGGCAGGACGTCAAGGACTTCGCGATCGGCATGAAGCACGCCGTCCGCGAGGATCCAGACATCATCCTCGTCGGCGAAATGCGTGACGAGGAGACCTTCATGACGGCGATCCATGCCGCCGAGACCGGGCACCTCGTGTTCGGGACGATCCACGCCTCCAGCGCGGCGACGACGATCACCCGGATCCTTGACCTGTTTCCAGAGGAGATGCACCAGGCCCTGCGCAGCGCCATCGCCTTCAACATGAAGGGCATCGTGGCCCAGAAGCTGATCCGCTCGATCAAGCCGGGCGTCAGCCGGGTGCCGGTGGTGGAAATGATGCTCTTCGACGTCATGGTGCGCAAGCACGTCCTCGAGGGCGAGGACCACATGCTTCCCGACCACGTCCGCAAGTCGCACCGCGACGGCATGCAGGACTTCACGATGAGCCTGAAGAGCCTGCTCGACCAGGGGCTGATCGACCGCCACGACGCCCTCGAGATCGCGCCCAACCGCGAGGCGCTGATGATGGCGATCAAGGGCATCGGGGTGTCCTGATGTCGCTCCTTCGCACACCGTCGCCTGTCCGGGGCCTGCTCTGGATCGTGCTGTCGGCCACGCTGCCGGCGCGGGCCTGGGGGGAGGGCTGGCCGGAGACCAGCCCCGACGGCTGGACAGGCCGTGGCGCCGGTGGCGGCATCGGCTTGGTCGGCCTCGCCCTGTGGTGGCTGTGCGTGCTCGGCTGGACGGCCACGGTCGATTGGCTCGGCCGCGACAGCCGCAAGCGCGCCTTCCGGCCGGCGTTCTGGGCGACGGTGGCCACGCTGCCGTTCCTGGGCACGGCCCTGCTCGCCTGGTGGATCCCCTCGCTGCTCGCCGGCCTGTTCCTCATGCTCCTGGCCTGGATGGCGCCGGTGATCGCGTACGCGATCATCGGCAACAAGGGGCGGCCGGAGTCGGAGCAGGTGCTGACCGGGGGTCACTTCCGGCGGCTGCTCGCCGGACTGCTGGCACCGCTCGGCTTCCGGATCGCCGTGGCGGAGCTGGCCGCGCCGCTGCCCACGGTCCAGCTCGAGGCGAGCGGCGGGCGCGACGATGCCGAGAACACCGCCCGCAAGAAGCGGGCGGCCGAGATGCCCGGGTTCGAGCGCACCCGCAAGCTCATCCTCGATGCCGTCGTGGCCCGGGCCACCACGGTGGCGGTCGGGCCCGATCCGCAGGGCATGGCCGTCCGGCACGAGGTGGACGGGGTCTGGGAGAAGCCGCGGATCTGCCAGCCGGCGAAGAAGCGGAGCGAGAAGGAGCGCTGGGGCGACGCCCCGCAGCCGACGGCGGACGAGGCCCGGGCCGTGATCGACACACTGGCGGCCCTCGCCGGTCTCGACCCGGCGGCGCGCACGGCGAAGCCGGGGATGTTTTCGGTCATGGTCGACGGCAAGCCGCGGGCCTGCCGGCTGCTGATGCGCCGGTCGGAGACGGGCCCGCAGGCCGTCGTGCAGATCGAGAAGCCCGGCGAACTGTTCAAGCAGTTGTCCGACCTCGGCATGCCGGCCGACGTGGCCGGCCGGCTGACGGAGCTCCTCGCCGTGGAGAAGGGGATGATCATCATCTCGTCCCCGTCCGGGGGCGGCCTGACGACGACATTCGACGTCGTCCTGCAGACGGCGGACCGCCTGCTGCGGGACTTCATCTCGATCGAGGATGCGGCCAATCCGGCCCGCGAGATCCAGAACGTGAAGCCGGTGCGGTTCGACACCCGCACCGGCGTGACGCCGGTCGATGCCGTCGCCACGGCGCTGCGCGAGTATCCCCGGGTGCTCGTGACCCGTGACCTGACCGACAAACCGCTGGCCGCGGAAATCGCCAGGCTGGCCGACGACAACCAGCTCGTGATCGTGAGCATGAAGGCCGACGACGCCCTCGACGCGGTCGCCCGACTGCTCGCCCTGGGCGTGCCGCGGGACGTGCTCGCCCGGACCCTGGTCGGCTCGCTGTCGCAGCAGCTCGTGCGCCGGCTCTGCCCGCGCTGCCGTGAGCAGTTTCCAACGCCCGGCGAGATCCTGGCGCGGAACAAGAAGACGCCGGAACAGGTGCCGCACCTCAACAGGCCCTCCCCGGAGGGCTGCCGCGTCTGCAACGGGACCAGTTACCTGGGACGGACCGCGCTCTTCGAGCTCGCCTCGGGCACGCACCTCCGGCAGGCGATCGCGGCCCGCGCGGACCAGCAGATCATGCGGCAGGCCGCCGCCAAGGACGGCATGCAGCGGATGCGCGAGGCCGGCATGGCCCTCGTGCTCGAGGGAGTGACGTCGATGGAGGAGATGCAGCGGGTGTTCGCCGCGGCGCGCGGCCGCAGCCTCCGGGAGTAAAGCGGCCATGATCGTCAACCTAATCCTTCTCGCCGTGTTCATGGTCGTAGCGTTTGCGCTCTGGCGGCAGGGGGCGTGGGCCACGATGCTCATGCTGCTCAATATCCTCGCAGCGGCGACGCTGGCGACGGCGTGGTTCGAAACGCTCGTGGCGATGCTCGAGCCGGTCTTCCCGTCCTACACGTACCTGCTCGACTTCATCTGCATCTGGGCCGCGTTCAGTCTGACGCTCCTGGTGCTGCGGGAAGTCATCGAGAAGGTGACTCCAGAGCGGGTCAAGCTGCGCAAGCCCGTGGAGCTGTTCGGCACGCCGCTGCTGGCCGTAATCGCGGCCTGGATCATGGTCGCGTTCACCGCGACGACGCTGCATGTCGCACCACTGCCGGCGGGGATGGTGCAGCCGACGCCCGATTCGCGGATGTTCCTCGGCCTCGCCCCCGATCGGAAGTGGCTGCAGTGGGTGCGCAACTCGTCCCGCTTCGGCCCCTTCGGCCGGCCGGACCACGCCTTCGACGAGGGAGTGGTCGCGGAGGGAGCAGGGGGCGACTTCATCATCCGCTACCACGAGCGCCGCAAGCGGCTCGCGGCCGAGGAAGCCTTGCGGATCTACGTGCCGTGATCCGGGGCAGTGATGATGGGTGCCTCTCCCATGTCGATCGGCGCCGACACTCATGACTACCGGCCGGTGAGCCGACTGGCGGTGACGGCCCTCGGCCTCGGCATCTGCTCGGCCGCCGCCCTCCTCCATCCGCTCTGCTGGGCCCTGCCGCTTGCGGCCGGCGCCGTCTCGGTGGCGGCGCTTGCCGATGTTCGGCGCAACGGCCGGGCCGGCGGGCTGGCCGCCCTCGCCGGACTGGCACTGGCCGCCGGGTTCGGCGGTCAGGCGGTCGGTCATGCGGGCGTGCGGCGGCTGCTCGCCGAACGGCGCGCCTGCGCCGCAACGAGTGTCTGGCTCGATGCGGTGCGCGAGGAGCGGCGGGCCGATGCCGCGGCGATGATGGGGGGCAATGCCGGCGCCGATGCCGCCGCCACCGGCGCCGTCCTCGAGGCGATCCGGGGCTGTGGCCCGACGGCCGCCGTGGTCGCCATGCAGGGCAGTCCGGACGGCGCGGATTCCGACGCCTGGGTCGTCACGCTGCGGCTCCGGCCCTGCGGTGACGCGGGCGAGCGCGAGGTGGAGGTGCGGCTCGGCGTCGAAACGCTACCGGCCCGTGGCGCTGAGCGCTGGCGGGTCACCGACGTGGCGGTCGTGCGCTGACGGCCGTCAGGCGTCGGCGGAGCGGAAGCAGCGCACGGCGTCGATCGAATCGGCCGCCGCCGCGAGCATCACGAGGCGATCGAAGCCGAGCGCCGCGCCGACACCCTCGGGCATGCCCGGCCCATGGGCGGCGATGAGCCGGGCGGGCGGCGGCAACGCCCGCCTGCCGTCGGCGGCCCGGACCCGGTTGGTGGCCGCGATGCGGTCGGCGAGCAGGTCGCGGCTAGTCTCCTCCTCCCAGCCGTTGGCGAGCTCGACGCCGCCGACGAAGAGTTCGAAGCGCCGGGCGGCGGGGGGCTCGGAGGCGACGCGGGCGAAGGCCGCCTGCGATGGCGGCCAGACCTCGAGCATCGTCGGCCGGCCGTGCCCCAGCCGCGGCTGCACCACGTCGGTGAGCAGCATCTCGAAGGCCCGGTCCCAGCGGTCCGCGGTTCCTGCCCGCGGGTCGGGCGCCGGCCCGCGGATGCCGGCCCGCTCCACCGCCTCCTCCATCTCCGCCAGCGACGCACGGAGCGGATCGACGCCCGCCGCCGCGCCGAAGGCGGCGGAGCAGGTCGTGCGCTCGAGCCCCGTGGTGCCGAGCGCGACGCTGCACAGCCGCTCGAGGAGCGTGGCCGTGTCGGCGAGCGTGGCCTGCGGCGCGTACCATTCGAGGAGCACGAATTCCAGGTCGTGCTGCCGCCCCTGCTCGCCGGCGCGGAACGAGCGGGCGAACTGGTAGATCGGGCCCGAGCCGGCCGCCAGGAGCCGCTTCATCAGCGCCTCGGGGCTGGCCTGCAGCCAGCGGTCGGCGCCGCCGGGGATCGGCACGGCGAGCGGGTCGATGTAGGGCTCCGGCAGCACCTCCGTCGAGAGCACGGGGGTGTCGACTTCGAGGAACCCGAGGCCGTCGAACAGGTCGCGCAGGCGGGCGCGGACACGGGCCCGCAGTTCGAGGATCGGCCGCGCCGTCATGCCCGGGCAGGTTCCGGCTTTCGGGCGGCGAGCCGCTCGGCCGTCTCGCGATAGACGAGGACGGGGCAGGGGGCGCGGCGGACGATCGCCTCGGCCACGCTTCCCATCAGAAGCCGCGTGATGCCGGTGCGGCCGTGCGTGCCGAGCACGATCATCTCCGCGTTCTCGTCGCCGGCGATGCGGACGATCTCGGCGGCCGGGTCACCCATTGTGAGCCGGTGCGCGAACGGCACGGCCGGGTCGGCGGGCCTGACGTCCTCGAGCATCTTCAGGATCCGTTCGGAACTCGGCTCCGGCAGGCCGTAATACAGCTCCCCCCCGCCGTAGGCGAGCGGCGGCTCCTCGACGTGCACGATCAACAGGCGGCCACCCGACTGCCGGGCCAGCGCCGCGGCATGGACGAGGGCGGCATCGCTCGCGGTGGAGAAGTCGGTCGGGAAGACGATCGTGTTCTCGGGCATGGCGGGGGCTCCTCTGGGCCTGTCTGGATGCACCCATTCTACTGTCTCGCCGCAGGGGCTCAGTGGAGCCGCATGCCGGGCACGGCGCCGGAGTCGGGGGACAGCAGGTAGACACCTGGGCCGCCGGCCCCGCTGGCGGCCACGACCATCCCCTCGCTGAGGCCGAACTTCATCTGCCGGGGGGCGAGGTTGGCGACGATCACCACCAGCCTGCCGACCAAGGCCGCTGGCTCGTGGAATCCCTTGATACCGGCGAACACCGTCCGCCGGTTCTCGCCGCCGAGGCTGACCGTGAGCCTGAGGAGCTTCTTGGCCTCCGGCACCTCCTCGGCGGCGACGATCCGCGCCACCCGGAGGTCGATCTTCGCGAAGTCGTCGATCGTGCACTGGGCCGCGAGCGGCTCGGCGACGAGGGCCGCGTCGCTGTTGGTCATGCCGCCGGTCGAGGCCGCGGGGGTGGGCTGTTCCATCTGTGCTGCTCCTTGGTGTGCGGTTCGTTCATCCGCCTGCTGCCGTTCCGCGGCCAGCAGCGCCGAGATCTGGGCGGGCTCGACCCGCCGCATGAGAGGCTGGAAGGACGCCACCGGGGCGGCCGTGAGCGGCGCCTGCGACTCGTCCCAGGAGCGGATCGGACCGCCGACGAGAGTTCCGACCTGCTCGGCGAAGGCCGGCAGCACCGGCGCCAGGTAGACGGCGATCTGCCGGAACAGGTTGAGGGCCACGCTGGCCACGTCGCGCAGCCTGCCCGCGGCGTCGGGCCCGGCCTTGGCGAGCTTCCAGGGCTGCTCCGTATCGACGTACGCGTTGGCCCGGTCGGCTGCCGCCATCACCAGCCGCATCGCCCGGGCCGTGTCGCAGGCCTCGTAGGCGGCGGCGATCGCCGCGCCGTCGGCCGCGGCGAGGGCGAACAGGCCGCCGTCGTCCGGATAGCGGTCGGCGAGGCCGGTCCCCTCCAGCCAGCGGGCCGTGCGGCTGGCGAGGTTCACCACCTTGCCGACGAGGTCGCCGTTCACCTTGGCGGCGAAGTCGTCGAGATCGAGGTCGATGTCGTCGATGCCGCCGGAGAGCTTGGCCGCGTAGTAGTACCGCAGCATGCCCGGGTCGAGGTGGTCGAGGTAGGTGCGAGCGCGGAGGAACGTGCCCCGGCTCTTCGACATCTTGGCGCCGTTGACCGTCAGGAAGCCATGCACGCGGACCCGGGTCGGCAGTGCCAGGCCCGCAGCCTCGAGAACCGCGGGCCAGAACAGCGTGTGGAAGTAGACGATGTCCTTGCCGATGAAGTGGTGGATCTCGGCCGGGGGTTCGTTCGCAGCGCCGCGGGCCCACCAGGCGTCGAACGACTCGCCGCGGGTTGCACACCACTCGGCCGTGGCCGCAAGGTAGCCGATCGGGGCGTCGAACCAGACGTACCAGTAGTGGCCCGGCGCGTCGGGGATCTCGAAGCCGAAGTACGGGGCGGGCCGCGACACGTCCCAGTCGCGGAGCGGCTCGCCGAGGAAGTGGCCGGCGAGGTAGTTGGCGACGGGCGGGTCGAGGGCGGCCGAGTGCCGCGTCCAGTGGTCGAGAAAGCCGTGCATCCGCTCGAGCGTCACGAACAGGTGCTCGGCCGACCGAATCTCGGGCCGGGTGCCGGAGAGCGTGCTCCGCGGATCGACGAGGTCGGCCGGCGTGTAGGTGGCGTTGCACTGCTCGCAGGCGTCGCCGTACTGGTCGGCCGCCCCGCACTTCGGGCAGGCGCCCTTCACGAACCGGTCGGCGAGAAACACGCCGGCCTCGGCGTCGTAGAGCTGGCTGACGGACCGCGAGACGACGAGGCCGCGGTCGCGGAGCCGCCGCCAGATCTCGGCGCACAGCCGGCGGTTGGCGTCGCTGTCGGTCGAGCCGTAGTGGTCGAAGGCGATCTGGAATCCGGCGAAGTCGGCCTCGTGGGCCGCCCGCATGGCGGCGATCAGGTCCTGCTCGCTGCGTCCCTCGGCGCGGGCCCGGATCATGATCGCCGTGCCGTGCGTGTCGTCGGCGCAGAGATAGACAGCCCGCTGGCCGCGAAGCTTCTGGAAGCGCACGAAGATGTCGGTCTGGATGTACTCGACGAGGTGCCCGAGATGAATGTGGCCGTTGGCGTAGGGGAGCGCCGACGTGACGAGGATGCGGCGGGAGGATGTGGCAGGCATGCGGCGTCGTGACGGCGTGCGGGACGACTGGGAGAGCCGGGATTGTAGAAGCGGACCGAGGGGTGGGAAACAGCATCCGCCTGGCGGTTTGGGCAAACGTCGGCGAGCCCAACTGGCCTTGTGGCGTCGGCGGACGCCGGGCAGTATTCCGCCCCCGCATGCGTACCAGACGTTCGGAGCCACGGAAGATGCCCTCAGTCAGACTCTGCACCGGCCTCGTGATCCTCCTTCTCGCCGCGTGGGCCGGTCCTGCCGCGGCCAGCCCTGCCGCCGGCAATCCGGCCGCTCAGGCCGCAGCCGGCGAGGCCCTGCTCCTCGACTTCACCGCCCCGTGGTGCACCCATTGCCGGCAGATGGAGCCGCTGCTTCGCGACGTGGCGGCGGCCGGCTGGCCGGTGCGCCGCGTCGACTGCGACCGTGAGCTCGACCTCGTCCGCCGCTTCGGCGTCTCGGCCGTCCCCTGCTACGTGCTCGTCGTCAAGGGGCACGAGGTGGGCCGGATCGACGGGGCCACGACCCAGGGGGAACTCGAAAAACTGCTGGCCCGCGCCGCGGCCCCCCTCGGTGGCGTCGCCGTCGCTCCCGCCACGCGCACGCCGGGGCTGATGCCCGGCATGCCAGTGCCCACGGCGGCCTCATCGGCGCCACTGTCAATCGAGCCGCCGGCGCGGGCGAATACGCCGGCCGCAGCCCTGGCCACCGCCCCGGCGCCGGCTGTCGCGGACGCCGGTCCGCAGCGGACGCTGGCGGTTCCGGTCAGTCAGCGGCAGGGTGCGGCCCCGACCGCCGTGCCGACCCCGACCGCCGCGACCGCCGCCGCGACCGCCGCCGCGACGCTACCCGCCGGCTCGCACGGCGCGATGGACCGCCGGTTGCTGGCCGCAACCGCCCGGCTGCGGGTTGACGACGGCAAGGGAATCTCCCGCGGCACGGGGACGGTGATCGACTGCCGCCAGGGGGAAGCCCTGATCCTGACCTGCGGCCACATCTTCCGCGACTCGCAGGGCAAGGGACGGATCGAAGTCGACCTGTTCGCGCCCGGTGGCCAGCGGGGCGTGAAGGGGGAGCTCATCTCCTGGGATCTGCAACGCGACCTGGCGCTGGTCAGCGTGTTCACCGATCGGCCGATCGATGCGGTGCGGGTCGGCGGCGGTGATCAGCGGCCGGCGCCGGGCGATGCCGTGATCTCCGTCGGCTGTGACGGCGGCGCCGATCCGACCGTCCAGCACAGCCGCGTGAACGCGATCGATCGGTATCTCGGCCCGGCGAACGTCGAGGTGGCGGGGCAGCCCGTCCAGGGCCGTAGCGGCGGCGGCCTGTTCGCCGCAGACGGCACGCTGATCGGCGTCTGCAGCGCGGCGGACAAAGAATACGACGAGGGCATCTTCACGGCCTTGACCGCCGTGCACGAGCAGCTCGACGCCGCCGGCCTGGCCGACGTCTACCGGCACGTCTATCCCGGCGCCGACGCCCCCGCCGTGGCCCTGCCGACCATGCCCGCGGAGATGCAGACAGCGTCGTTCGAACGCCGGCCGCGCGACGAGGCCGTGCCTACTGCAGCGACCGGTCCGGCGTCCCGGCCCGAGCCCCCGGTCGGCGCGGAGCTCTCCCCCGGCGAGCGTGCGCTCGTCGACCAGGTCCGTCGCCATCAGGGCCGGGCCGAGGTGATCTGTATCATCCGCCCCCAGGGCGGCGGACAGACCGACAGCGAGGTCTATGTGCTCAAGGACACGGGCCCCGGATTCGTCGAGCGGCTGTCGGAGGCGCACCGGATGCCGGCCCGGCAAGATACCGCTGCGGGCCGACAGGTCGGCGAGTCGTCCCGGCCCGACCTGGCCCGGCTCCCCGCCGCCACCACGCTGCGGTAGAGTCTCCGGGACGATGCTCCAGTATCTCGTCCGTCACGGCCGCAGCGTGTCCAACCAGGAAGGCCGGGTCCAGGGCCGCGCCGACGTTCCGCTCAGTCCAGCCGGACGGCGGCAGGCCGCGGCGATGGCCGACTGGGCCCGCGGCCTGCCGAGGGTGGACGAGGTCTGGTCGAGTCCGCTCCTCCGCGCCCGCGACACGGCCTGCCAGATCGCCGCCGCGCTCGGCCTCGCGGTGCGGATCGCCGACGACCTCGCCGAACTGGATGCGGGAATCTTCCAGGGGCACCTGTGGTCGGAACTCGAGGCCCGCTTCCCCGACGCGGTGGCCCGCTGGCGGTCCGGCGACGCCGAGTTCGCGATTCCTGGAGGCGAATCGCGGGCCCAACTCGCGGCCCGCGGCCGGTCGGCGATCGAGTCGCTGGCGGGTCGCGCGGCCGGCGTGATCGTCGTCGTGGCGCACGGCGGCATCCTCACCGCGGCGCTCGGCAGCCTGCTCGGCCGCACGCATCCGCTGCTCGCCGCCGCGGCCGAGCGGCCGTTCACCCAGCTCCCGGCGCTGGCCAACTGCTCGGTGTCGACGCTCCGCTGGCCGGGGCCGGACCTGCTGTCGTTCAACGATACCGATCACCTGTCCGGCATGGACGACGACGCCGAGAGCGGCCCAGCGCTGTAGGTGTTTGGTCGCTCGCGTTCGGCCAAAGCCCCGAGGAAACCCGCAGGAAGAACCCCACAGGACAGGCCTGGCTCGGTGACGGCCCGCGCACAAGGGCAGCGGGTGACGGGGCCGCACCGGTCGCGATCAGTCGCCAATCCGCACCGTGACCGGCTCGGCGTTGACGGCCTCTGCCGGGCTTGGGCCCGATCGGCCCAGCGCGCGGATCGTCACCGTGCCCCGGCCGAGCAGTTCCGCCGGCACCTCGATCGTCGCCTCGGCGGCGGTCGTGCGGCCGAGGACACGGCCGGCGGCATGGATCAGGACGCTGCCGATGCCCGTGCCCGAGACGCTCACCCGCAGCGTGCCGCGCGGCTGCACGCGGCGCGGTTCCACCGCGATCGCCAGGGCACTCGCCCGGTTCGCGAACCGGACCGGAACGATCCGCCGGCCCTGGGTCTCGATCGGCCCGGCGTCGATCGCCACCACCCGCAGGTCGTGGTGGCCGTCGGCGAACAGGGAGGTGTCGAGCACGAGCCGTTGCCCCGCGCCGCACTGCCCCACGCGGGCGCCGTCGAGGTACAGCTCGAAGCGGTCCGCCCGGCCGTCGTCGGCGACGGTCGCCCGCGGCTCGAACTCGACGCTGCCGGACAGGGACACACCCGCCGCGAGCGGCTCGCCGGTCGCGGTGTCGAGGATGTCGACCCGCGGGATCCGCGCCCACGGCTGGCAGAGCGGGTCGCCGACGACCAGCAGCTGGTAGGGGGAGTGGACCGACTGGTAGAAGGCCTCGGCGAGACTGGCGCCGCGGGCATAGTGCAGCAGGACCGCGGGATGGGGAAACTTGGCCTGGTGGGCCCGCGGCTGCATGGCGGCATTGCCGGTCGGAATCATCACGAACGGCTCCGCCACTGTGCCGCAGGCGCCAGCGGCACCGGCGCGGATGAAGTGCGAGAGCGGCGTCTGCCCAGCGCCCGGCGTGAACACGCCGCCGAAGCTCGTCAGGTTGTCACAGATCGCTCCGGGCAGGAGCCGGCTGCCGCTGCCGGGCCAGTCGAAATCGGGCGTGCCGGTCATCAGCCCGGCGACATCCCGCCGGCCGGACGGGAGGATGCCGGCGACGATCTCGGCCTTCACGCCCGCCGCCTCGACCGCCCCGACCGTGCCCTTCACCGGATTGAAACGGGCCTTCGTGCGCACGTCGGCATTGCTCATGAAGTACAGCGTGCCCGGGGGACGCGAGCCGTCGGCGCCGGCGGCCGACCGCAGGGCCGCGACGATTTCGGGGACGGTGTTGCCGCGGCCGGCGGTCACGCCGAGCATGGTCGACAGCAGGTAGCGGTTGCCCCCGGCCTCGAGCAGGTCGCCGCGGTCGCTCCAGCCGTACCAACTGCGGAAGCCAACGGTCGTCGTCGGGGCGCCGTCCGCCCCCAGCGGCCGGAAGTAGTCGTTGCTCTCCGTGTCGAGCCAGGCCGGCTGTCCGCTCTGGACCGTGTTGAAGAGCATCGTCATGCCGGTGAGCGAGCCGGAGGGAAACTTCAGTGCCGGGGCCTTGGCCAGCTCGGCGGAAAGTTCCTTCCCGAAGTCGATCCGCCAGGGAAACCCGCTGGAGTAGACGACCTGGTCGATCTGGGCAGCCAGGCCGCGGGACTCGATCGTCCGCAGCACGGGAACGAGAATCTCGGCGCGAAACCGCTCGATGGTCGTGGCCTCGTCCCCGTCCTTCCAGGGCAGCAGCAGCACGTTGAGCGGCTGGATGGCCCGCAGCTCGATGTAGGCGTTGGCGACGGCGAGGCTGTCGGCGCTGGCGGGATTGACGACGAGGAGCACGTTCTCCGGGCCGCCGCCCGCGCGGGCGACGGCGGCGGACAGCGCAGCGGCGGCGAGCAGCAGCCCGGCATACCGGCGGCGCATCCGGCCGCCGCTGTGCGTCGTCGTCATTCGCGTCATCAATTCGACCCCTCGTTGCCGCCTGCCCGCTGTCGGCCTGCCCGCTGGAGCCCTGCCGGAACGAATGAGTCTACCGGTGCTGCGCGGCATGCTCCATCGAAGGCTGCACAGCCGGGCGGGAACGGGACCGATCGACCTGTCGGCCGGTGCCGGGGCCGCTGTACACTGCGGGAGCATGGATGTTGGCAGGGAGACCGGCCGCCCGCGGCCGGGTTCGTCGATGGCGCTGCAGAGCAGGTCGATGGTCGCGGCATGCCTCGGCGGGCTGCTCGTGGCCGTGATCGGGGCGGCCGCCGAGCCGCCGGCGTTTTCCGGACAGCGGGCCTTCGCCCACCTGCAGACGATCTGCGATCTCGGCCCGCGGCCTACCGGCTCCGTTGCCATGACCCGGCAGCGGGCCCTGCTCGTCGAGCACTTCCGCGCGGCCGGGGCGAAGGTCGCCGGGCAGGCGTTCAACATCCGCGATCCACGGACCGGCAGGCCGGTGCACATGGAGAACCTGATCGTGGAGTGGCATCCGGACCGCAAGGAACGGATTCTCGTCGGCGCGCACTTCGACACCCGGCCGTTCCCGGACCGTGATCCGCGCAATCCGCGCGGCGCGTTCATCGGCGCCAACGACGGCGCCAGCGGCGTCGCCCTGCTGATGGAGCTCGGCGCGGCCATGCCCGGGCTGGCCGGCCCGGTCGGCGTCGACTTCGTCCTCTTCGACGCCGAGGAATATGTGTTCCAGGACACGGACCGCTACTTTCTCGGCTCGACCGCCTTCGCCAGGCAGTACGCCGCCGACAGGGCGGCCGGCCGGCTCGGCCATCGCTACCGCTGTGGCGCGATCGTCGACATGGTCGCCGACCGTGACCTGCAGATCTGGCAGGAGGTCAACAGCGTCGAGTGGCCCGACACCCGGCCCGTGGTCGAGTCGATCTGGGCCGTGGCCCGGCGGCTGGGGGTGAAGCAGTTCGTGCCGCAGCCGAAACACGAGGTCAAGGACGACCACCTTCCGCTGCGCACGATCGGCCGGATCCCGACCTGCGACATCATCGACTTCGACTACCCGGCCTGGCACACGATGGACGACGTGCCGGCGAACTGCTCGGCGGAGTCGCTGGAGGCGGTGGGCCGGGTCGTGCTCGAGTGGCTGCGCGAGCAGCGCTAGCGGGAGGAGACGGGAGCGCCGGATGAGCCAGCCGCACGACGTGCAGACTGGGGAGCAACACCCCGCGCCGCCGGTCCGTCGCGCCCGGCTCGTCGTCCCCGACCTGGGCCTCGGCAGCGCGTCGCTGGCGATCTCCCTGTGGCTCGTGGGCGAAGGGGAGCGGGTCGCCGCCGGGGACCGGGTCGTGGAGATCGTCGCCGGCGCCGCGACGATCGATCTCGAGGCGCCGCTCGACGGCCGGCTGATCGCCATCCTGCGCGACGAAGACGATCCCGTCGCGCCCGGGGAGGTGCTGGCCGAGTTCGAGGGGGCGTCGTGAGCCCCGCGGCCCGGTTCCGCTGGCTCGCCTTCGGCGGCGGGCTGGCGATGTTTCTCGTCCAGCCGCCGGCCGACCTGTGGTGGGCGGCCTGGCTGGCTCCGCTGCCGTGGCTCATGATCGTGCGCGGCGGGCCGCTGCCGGTGCGGCGGCCGTGGCTCACGCTGTGGTGCGCGGGCTTCGTGCACTGGCTGCTCGCCATCCATTGGTTGCGGCTCCCCCATCCGGCCACCGCCGTCGGCTGGGTCGCGCTGTCCGCCTACCTCGCCCTCTACGTGCCGCTCTTCATCTGGCTGGCCCGCCGGCTCGGGGAGCGGTTTCGCTGGCCGCTCGTGCCCGCCGCGGCCGTCGCCTGGATGGCCTGCGAGCAGGCGCGCGGCTGGGTGCTCGGCGGATTCACCTTCGCCGGTCTCGGCCACACGCAGTGGCGCTGGACCACGCTCCTCCAGGCCGCCGACGCGGTCGGTGCGGTCGGCGTGAGCGGGCTGGTGATGGCCGGCGCGGCGGCGATCGCCGTGCTGCTTCCCGGCCCGTCCGGCGCGGCGCGGCGCCGGCCGTTCCGCGAACCGGCCTTCGGCGCCGCGGTCCTGCTGACGGCCGTCGGCTACGGGCAGTGGCGGCTGGCCACGGCCCCGGCTCCCGCCGGGCCGGCCTTCGACGCGCTCCTCGTGCAGGGCTCGATCGACACCGAGCTCAAGCACGACCCGGATGCGGCCGCCGACGTCGTCCGGCACTACGACGAGATCACCATGACGGGCCTGAAGCTGTGGCCGACGGGGGCGCGGCCCGACCTCGTCGTCTGGCCGGAGACGATGTGGCGCTGGAGCCTGCTGGAGATCGACCCCGCCAGGGAGATCGACGACGCGGTGGTGACGCAGTGGCTCGGCCCGGCGCCCGCCGACGCGGCGCCGGCGGTCCGCGCGGAACGGCAGGCCCGGACCCGGGAGGCGATCGAGAAGCAGCCGCGCCAGGCGCTGGCCGCCTACGCCCGGCGCTACGGGACGACCTGGCTGGTCGGCATCGACAAGCAGCAGGTCACGCCGCGGGCGGCCGCGGGGCAGTTCCATTTCAACTGCGGGCTGTTTCTCGATGCTGCGGGAACGGACCGCGGCTGCTACGCCAAGATGCACCCGGTGATGTTCGGAGAATACGTCCCGCTCGCCGACCGCTTCCCGTGGCTCTACCGGCTGACGCCACTGCCGGCCGGGCTGACGGCCGGCCGGGAGCCGGTCGCGGTCGAAATCGCAGGGCGGTCGGTGGCCGTGAACATCTGCTACGAAACCGCGCTCCCCGAGGGGGTGCGGTCCGCGGTGCGCCGGCTGGCCGCCGGCGGCCGGCGGCCAGCCGTGCTCGTCAACCTCACCAACGACGGCTGGTTCTGGGGTTCGAGCGAGCTCGACATGCACCTCGCCGCCGCGATTTTCCGGGCGGTCGAGATCCGCACGCCCATCCTCGTCGCGGCCAACACCGGGTTTTCCGCCGTCATCGACGGCTCCGGCCGGCTCCTGGAGCGGGGGCCGCGCCGGGCGACGGCCGCCCTGCGGGCCCGCGTCTGGCCGGACGGCCGCCCCAGCCCGTGGCTCGGCCTGGGGAGTCTGCCGACTGGGGCGTGCGTGGCGGTCGCACTGGCGGTGATGGTGGAAAGTGGGCTCTGGCGCCGGCCGACCGGCGGTCTGGAACGGCGGGACAAGCCCGAGTGAAACGCCGTGGCCGGAACGGCCGATCTGACGACCGGAAGTCGGGGTCCGCCCCCGGCATGGGGTCGGCCGGCGGCCGCGCTTGCCCGGGCCCGTGCCGCGAAGAAACAATTGGGTTCGGCGGCAGGGTGCCGAGGGAGCGGTTGCGGAGGATCGCATGAACGTCATCGGCAAGATCTTCGTGTTCGCGGTCTTCGTCATGAGCCTCGTGTTCATGAGTTTTGCGGTCGCCATCTACTCCTCCCACATCAACTGGGAGCAGGAGGTCAACCGCAAGCCCGAGGACGTCCGCGGTGCGCAGCAGCCCGGGCTCAAGTACCAGAAGGAACAGTGGGAAAAGGAGCGCTCGAAACTGGAGAAGGAGATCGAGGTCCTGGCCCGCAAGGTGGCGGAGTCGGAGTCGTCCCGCGACCAGATGATCGCCAAGCTCACGTCGGCGATCGAGCTCAAGAGCGGAGAGCTCGTCGACTTGAGGAAGTCGAAGGAGGAGCGCGAGAAGACGCAGCGCGAAGTGATCGAGAAGCTGGAGGACGCCCAGGTCAATCTCAAGAAGGCGGCGGAGGAGGTCGACGTCCTGCGGAAGCAGGTCCAGGCGCAGCAGGTGGCGGTCGACGGCAAGGTCGACGACACGGCGAAGCTGGCGGGCGACCTCAACGCCGCCCTCGCCCAACTCGCCATCGCCACCGAGCGGAAGGCCGAATTGGAGGGGCAACTGGCCAAGGCCCGCGAACTGCTCCGCCAGAGCGGCCTCAACCCGCAGAGCGATCCCGCCGGGACGGCGGTCACCGACGGCAAGGTGGTTGCAGTGGCTGGCAACTCGATCGAGGTCGACATCGGCAGCGACCAGGGGGTCCGCATGGGTGCCGAACTCGACCTGTTCCGGGGCGCCGAGTACATCGGCAAGGCACAGGTGGCCAAGGTCAACCGCAACAGCGCGCTGGCGACGCTGAGGCCGGAGTTCAGCCGCGGCATCGTGCAGCCGGCCGACCGGGCGACCACGCGGCTGCGGAAGTGACACAGCGGAGCGACGACCGATGGCAAAATCCGACTCGCAGCCGACGCAGCGTCCGCCGATGAACGTCTACACGGCGATGCTGCTGTTGTCGTTCGTGGCGATCTCGGTGGGCTGCCTGCTGTTGTCGCTCGACCTGTTCTCCCGGCGGCTGCCGCTGCGGCCTTGACACGGAGTCTGTCGCACCGCCGACCCGGCGTCGGCTCCGGATTCCGGTCGCCGGGCAGGGCCCGGCGACGCTGCCGTGCCGTTCCGCGTAACGCATCGCCGTGCCGTATGATGACCGGCAGAATGCCATGGTCTTTTCCTGGTTTTGGCGCCGTCGCGAACTGAGCCCCCCGGTGTTCCTCCCGGAGTGGGAGCCGATCCTCGCCCGGACGGTGCTCCAGGTCCGCTGGCTCGACGCCGCGACCGAGGAGAAGTTGCGCCACTTCGTCGCCCTGTTCCTCGCCGAGAAGCGGTTCGAGGGCTGCGCCGGGCTTGCCATCAGCGATGAGATGCGGCTGGCGATCGCCGGGCAGGCGGGGCTCGTCACGCTCGGCTTCGCGGAAGCGTGCTTCACGCGGCTGCGGTCGGTGCTCGTCTATCCGGGTGATTACCTCGGGCCGCGAACGACGCCGCTCGACGGGGGCGGGGAACTGGAATGGAAGGAGGCCCGGGCCGGCGAGACCTGGGCCGGGGGGAGCATGGTGCTCTCCTGGCCGGGCGTGCGGGCCGGCGGCCGGCTGCGCGACGGCCCGCGGAGCGTCGTGATCCACGAGTGCGCGCACCTCGTCGATCTCGAGGATGGCGACATCGATGGCGTGCCGCCGCTCCCCTCGGCGCGGGCCCGCCGGCAGTGGGTCGCGGCGTTCGACGGCTGCCGGTGCCGGTTCGACGAGGCGCTCGACGAGGGGCGGTCGACGGCCTTCGACGACTACGCGGCGGAGAGCCCGGCAGAGTTTTTCGCCGTCGCCAGCGAGTGCTTCTTCCAGGACCCGCACCGACTGCATCGCCACGATCCGCTGCTCTACGGGCTGCTCGTCGAGGCCTGGCGGCAGGACCCGAAGAGCCGCGTGCCGCTCCACCCCGGCCGCGGCTGACTGTTCGAAGGGACCGGAAACTATACTGGGGTGGCATTCCGAATCGTAAGTTTCCGGGACAAGGCGCCCGGGATTCCTCGTTTTGCGAGCATCCACCATGACACGCCCAAAGTTGCCCCGCATGGCCCCGAACGTCGCGTGGGCGCTGCTGCTGGCCGCCTGCCTGGGCCAGCCGGCCGCCTGGCCCGCATCCTGGCACCAGACCGTGGAGAAGATGCCGGTCGAAACCAACGCCAAAGGGCACGGGGTGGCCTTCAACGTTCCCGCCGGGTTCGCCGTGGAGCGGCTGTTCGTCGTGCCCAAGGACGAGCTCGGCTCGTGGGTCTGCCTGACGAGCGATCCCCAGGGTCGGATCTACGCCGCCGCCGAGGGAAGCGCGGGCCTGGCGCGGATCACGCCCGCGCCGCTCGACGGCAGCGGACCGACGGTCGTGGAGAAGGTGCCCGTGCCACTCGGCGGGGCCCAGGGTCTGCTGTGGGCGTTCGACGCGCTGTACGTCGTCTGCAACGGCAAGGACAACGGCCTGCATCGCCTGAGCGATTCCGACGGCGACGGCATGCCCGACGCGGTCACGACGCTGCGCCGCTTCAAGGGCTCCGGCGAGCACGGCCCGCACAACGTGCTCCTGTCCCCCGACGGAACCCGGTTGCTGATCGTCTGCGGCAATCACACGAAGCTGCCGTTCAACGCCCGTGACGTCACCGAGCCGCAGACGATGGGAGGCATTCGCACCAGCCAGCGGCGCGTGGAACTGGCCGCCGACGGGGCCAGCCGGCTGCCGGCCAACTGGGACGAGGATCAGATCATCCGTCGGATGTGGGATGCCAACGGACACGCCGTCGGCGTCCTCGCGCCCGGAGGGTTCGTGGTCAGCACCGACCCCGAGGGGCGGTCGTGGGAGGTGTGGACGGGCGGCTACCGCAATGCCTACGACATGGCCTTCAACGCCGACGGCGAACTGTTCGTCTACGACTCCGACATGGAATGGGACTTGGGCACGCCGTGGTACAAGCCGACCCGCGTCAATCATGCCACCAGCGGCAGTGAACTGGGCTGGCGTTCCGGCTCCGGCAACTGGGCACCCGGGCTGCCCGACTGCCTGCCGGCGCTGGTCGACATCGGCCCCGGCTCGCCGGTGGGCGTGGCCTTCGGTTACGGCACGCGGTTTCCCCCCCGCTACCAGCGGGCGCTGTTCGTCTGCGACTGGACGTTCGGCACGATGTACGCGATCCATGTCCAGCCGGACGGCTCGACCTACAAAGGGGAAAAGGAGGAATTCCTGTCGCGGACGCCGCTGCCGCTCACCGATCTCACCGTGGGCAAGGATGGCGCGCTGTACTTCGCCGTCGGCGGCCGCGGCGGGCAGAGCGAGCTCTACCGGGTCGTCTACACCGGCAGCGACCCGACGGCGCCGGTCGAGTACCGGCAGTCCGACGAGGGCGGCCTGCGGGCGACCCGTCGAAGCCTGGAGGCCTTCCATCGCCGGGCCGAGGATTTGGCCGCCGCGGTGGCGGCGGCGCTGCCGCAGCTTTCCAGCCCCGACAGGTTCACCCGCTACGCGGCCCGCGTCGCACTCGAGCACCAGCCCGTCGCTGCCTGGCAGGAGAAGGCGCTGGCGGTCGCGGATGCACGCGGCCTGATCGAGGCGGCGATCGCCGTTGCCCACCAGGCCGAGCAGACGGCGAGCCCGGCCGTGCTGGCCGCGCTCGAGCGGATCGACCCGGCAGGGCTCGACGCTGCGGGAAAGCTCGACCTCGTCCGCGCGTATGAGCTCGCGCTGATCCGCCTCGGCAACCCGCCGGCCGACGCCCGGGCCCGGATCGTGTCGCGCATCGCCCCGCTCTTCCCATCGGGCGAATACGAGCTCGATCGGGCACTGTCGGGCCTGCTCGTCGCCCTGCGGGCGCCCGGCATCGTTTCCCGGCTCATTGCGCTGCTCGCGGCCCCGACCGCCTCCGCGAGTGCCACGAACGTCGCCCCCTCCGAGGCGGATCTGCAGCGGCTCATCGAGCGCAATGGAGGCTATGGCAAGGCCGTTCGCGACACGCTCGCCAAACGAGCCGATCTGCTCCAGGTCCATTACGCCTACGTGCTGCGCACGATCGACGATCGCGCTGCCTGGACGATCGCCGACCGCAATCGCTACCACGACTGGTTCGGCCGGGCCCGCGAGTGGGGCGGTGGCCACAGCTTCCAGAAGTTTCTCGATGCCGTCGAGAAGGAGAGCATGCAGGGCCTGCCCGAGGCTGACAGGCTGGTCATCGAGGGCCTGCGCCGGCGGTATGTGCCGCCGCCGCTGCCGACGCCCGAGGGCCCCGGCCGGCAGTGGACGACGGACGCCGTGCTCCAGGCCGCCGTGACCGGTCTCGCCGCGGGCACCCGCGACTTTGACCGCGGCGCCCGGATGTTCGCCGCCGCCCGCTGCGTGGTCTGCCACCGATTCGGCAACGACGGCGGCTCCACCGGACCCGATCTCACGCAGGCCGGTGGCCGGTTCCAGGTCCGCGACATGGTGGAGGCGATCTGCGAGCCGAGCAAGGTGATCTCCGACCAGTACAAGGGGAGCATCGTGCAGACGGCCGACGGCCGGGTGCTCACCGGGCGGATCGTCGCCGAGTCGCCGACGGCGGTCACGATCTTCACCAACCCCGAGGACGCAACCGCGTTCATCGAACTCGAGCGGGCCGCCATCGAGGAGATCCTCCCGGCCCGCGAATCGCTGATGCCGCGGGGGCTGCTCGACCAGCTCAACGAGTCGGAGGTGCTCGACCTGATCGCCTACACGCTGTCCCGCGGGGACCGCAAGGATCCGCGGTTCAAGTGACGGCCGCCGTCAGCGGTCGTCGGCGTCCTCGGCGGGGGGCTCCGCTGCGGGCGCCTCTCCGGCCGGGGCATCGGCGTCTTCCGAGGCCGGTGCCGGAGCGGGCCGCGGTTTCGGCTTCTTCACCGGAGTCGGCACGGGAAACGCGTCCGGGACCGGACGCTTCGGCGCCAGGCAGACGAGCAGCCCGTCGGCGGAGGCGAGAAACAGTCGATCGTTCACCACGTTCACGATCGGCATCGTCAGGCAGCCGAGGCAGAACCGCGCCCGCCGCTCGCCGGTCGCCATGTCGATCGCGGACAGCCGTCCCACGTGGTCGATGAGCCAGACCCGATCGCCCCCCACGGCCAGCACCTTGCCGGCCACCCGGCAGCGCCAGACCGGGCTGCCCGTGTCGGCGGTGAAGGCGGCGAGGCCGTCGTCGCCGAGTGAGACGACGATCGTGTTGCCCCCCAGAAACGGCCCCGCATCGGGCGTGCCGTCGAGCACCACGTGCCAGCCTGTCCGCAGGCCACGCGGTCCGCCGGTCGAGAAGTCGACCCGGGCCAGGTCGCCGGCGACGGTGGCCGCGAAGATCGACGTGCCGCGCACGATCGGGGTGTCGGTCGGCTGCGCGAGCAGGTCGAACTCATATCGGTCCCAGCCGGCGTTGGTCCGTTCGAGGGCGATGAGCAGGCCGTTCGTCGTCGTCCAAGCGATGCCGTCACCGAAGGGCATGACGGGCCGATCGACCCGGCCGCCGGCATCCACGGAAACGGGCAACTGCCTGTCGGTCACGAGCCGGGCCTGTGCGGCTGCGGCCTTGCGGCCGGGACGCGGCCGTCGCGCCCCCGCGCCATCGTCGCCGCGGCCTGCCTGGGCGGGTGCGGCCGCCGGCTGCTTCGTGGCTGCGTCGCGCAACGGATTGGCGACGCTCCGGTGGAGGCGGCCTCCGGAGAGCGGGACGTAGATCGATTCACCGATCGGCGCGGCCGTCGCGGTCGGAGTGCCGACGCGTTCCCGCCAGCGGATGCCGCCGCCGTCGGCCTCGAGGGCGACGAGGCCGAGGTCGCCGCCGACGGCGACCGTCTTGCCGCCGATGCCGGCCGGCAGCAGCGCGCCGCCGACGCCGCCGACTTTCGTGGACCACAGCACGCTGCCCGGGGCAGGGGGGTGGGGCAGCGGCGGAGCCGCCGCGGCATCCCCCTCTCCGTCGCGTCCGGCAGCCGGGGTATCGCCGGGGGCCGCCTGGGCCGTCGGGCTCCCCGCGGCGCCGGCCGGTCCGCGGCCGGTCGCGATCGCATGCATGGTTCCATCCTCGGCGCTGGCGACCACGATGCCGTCGCCGATCGTGACGTGCCGCAATTGTCCCCGCGTCGACTCGAAGGGCAGGCGCACGATCCACTCGCGGATCAGCCCCGCCCGGTCAGCGATGAATTCGTCGGCGGGGGTGCCGGCATGGCAGCCACGATCACCACAATCGTCACAGTCGGCCCGCGTCGGCACCGCCAGGATGGCCGGGGCGACGATCGCGGCTGCGAGCAGAAGTCGGTGGACGGGAGTGGACATTGGAGGGATTTGTCCTGCGGACGAGGATGGGAACGAATGCCATACCAACCTTAGTTCCAAGAACGATGGGGGGCAAAAACGCCCGCCGAGCGGGACATGCCCCGGTCGTGCTCGTGGTCGGCAGGCGCCGCCTCGTGTTCCACCGTCTGTTAGGATCGCCCGGTCACGCCCCCGGTTCACGCCCGCCATGCCCCCATCCGCCGTGAGTCCCGCCCCGAGAAGTCCGGCCGCGATCGTCCTCGGGTACTTCAACTTCTCGTCCGGTGCGTTCGATCCTCACGCCTGGCAGGCGCTGAGCGAGCTGTATGCGGATCTCGAGCCTCCGTCGCCGGCGGGGGCCGTCAGCGAATCCCCGCACGCCGCGGCTGCCGCGGCCGCGCTGCTCGTCGACCGGTTGCGGGACCTGGAGCCGATCGATCCGGCGTTTCGCGACGCGGGCCAGGCGCGGGCGGTGCTCGACATCGTCTTCAACCGGCTGCTCCCCGCCTACCGCGGGTTTCACGGCGACCTTCTCGAGCATCAGCCGCCGGGGGCGATCGAGCGGCCCTTCTTCCTGATGAGCGCCGCTCAGGCCGTGCTTGCGGTGGGCGGTCCGTGGGACGATCCGCAACCCATCGTGGACCAGGCGATCGAGCGGCTCAACGACTACGTCGGCTGGCGGCCGGTGGCGGTGCTGGAGAACGGCCGGCTGTCGGAGCCGTATCGGCACGAGCGCGTCCGGCCGGTGCCCGTGTGGATGGCCGGCGCCGGCGCCGCCCACGGCCGCTACGGCCGGCTCGTGGCCACCGCGATCGACATCCTGCGCGAGGCGCCGGCGGAGCTCGTCCGCCAGGCCGACTTCGACCTGGAGATGCTCGAGGAGTTGGCGTTCGACCCGCGCGCCTTCGACTTTCTCCATCCGGCCGCGAGCCGGCCCAACTATCTGTTCGGCCTCTGGGACCCCGCCCGGATCGACGCCCGGGGCAACTATCGGCGCATGGTCGTCCAGCAGGCGACCCTCGATGGCATCCTCTCCTGGCCCGAGACACAGGCGATGGCGGCCGGAAAATCGGCGACGGACGACGAACTGCGCTGGGAATCGGCGGCCGTGCTCGCCGGCGTCATGCTCATGGCCTCCGGCCTCTCCGGCCGGGGGCCGGGGGCCGTGCAGGCGGCCCTGCCGCTGGCCGACCTGCTGCCGCGGATCGCGGGATACCGCGACGAGTTCTACCGCTGGCTGCTTTCCCGGCTGCCCGCCGGGCATCGGGGGCGGCTGGAAGAGGAGGCGGCCCGCCTCCGGCAGCCCTTCGGGGGCGTGCGCCGGCACATCAATGCCGTGCTCGCCGGCAGGCGGGCCTGCCAGGTGGAGAGCGTGGCTCTGGCCGCCGTGCTCGCTCGCATCGGCCGAGCCGAGGGGGCGGAACGGATGGCGGGTGCCGTGCCCGCGGCGTCGGCCCGATTGTTGTCCCGGATCACCAGCAGCGTCGTCGCCGCGCAGCAGGCGCTGGTCCACGGCCGCGGTGATCCCGCTTTGGCGCTCGAGCACCTCGACGCCGCCGCCGACATTCTGTTTCGCGCCGTCGGCTGCGGGGCCGCCGTCGATCCCTGGAACATCCTCGGCCTGTCCGGGCAGTTTCCCCTCCACGAGCCGGGGGGCGAGAGCCTGCCCGATCCGCGTGTGGACGACCTCGTGCTCGCGACCGGGTCGATCCTCGACGGCTACGCGGCCGCATGGCGGCAGGCCGGGCTTGACGGTCCGCAGGCGACGGCCGCGCGGGCCGCGGCGGCGCTTGAGCGACTCGCCGGCTGGTGGGACAAGTTTGCGACCACGACCGTGTCGGGCGTGCCGCACCTCTCCGGTCGTGAGGCCTTCGACTCGGCGCGGGAGGTGATCGAGGCGCTCACCCGGCGCCGCGCGTTCGCCCCGGCCTCGCCTCCCCCGGGGTTCTGGCGGCGTGAGGTGGCCGGCTTCTCGTCGCCACGGACACATGCCCAGGCGGCCGCCGCCCTGCTGCACGAGGGAGACCTCGACGGTGCGGTCGGCCTGCTCGTCCACTGGGCGTCGCTGCTGGAGGGCCCGGCCATCGAGCGCACCGGGCCGATCTGGCTCGGCGCCGCGAACCGCTGGCTCGGCCAGGCGTTCGCCGACCGCACGCCCGCCGGCCGGGGGCGGGTGCGCCGGTTCCTGGAACTCATCGAGGCCAACACCAGCGGCGTCCTCGATGTCATCGAGGCGGCTGCGGCCGGCGATCGTGCCGGCGAGCGTCGGCCGCCGGACGACGACGAGCAGGCCGATGCGGACGAGAGCGTCGCCTCCGCTTACGAGACGATGGTCTGGCACGACTCGGCCGACGACGGCGTGGATGGCGGCATGGTGGACGTCGATCTTCCCGGCGGGGATGCGGTCAACGGCCTTGCGGCCGTGGAGCACGCGGCCGCATTCCTCGTCGGCAGCACGAAGCTCCTGCGCCGGACCGTCACCAGATGGTGCAGCGAAGCCGGCGGCGGCGCGGCCGAGGCGGCGCCGGGCCGCGAGGAGCTCGATGCCGTGATCGGGTGGGGGCATTCGCTGGGCCGGCAGCGGCGGCTGCTGCTCCGCGCTGCACTGGCCGTGGCCGGCCGCGAGACCGGGCCGGCGCCGGGCGTCTCGCCGGCCGAATACGACCGGCTTCGCTGGCAGCGGGACGCCGTCGTCGAGAAGCTCATCGATGCGGTGGTGCAGGTTTCCGAGACGCTCTGGATCCTGTCGGCCCGCCTGCGGATGCGCCGGCGTCGGGCCGCCACGCGGTCCCCTCGCGGCCGGTCGCGGCGGGCGATCGGCAACCTGTTCGCCGCCTGCTTCTCCGGCGACGTGGCCGAGGCCCGGCGGCACCTGGCGGCTGTCCGGAGGCTCCTCGAAGGCAAGCCGGTGCTCTACGTGCCGCTGTCGCGCGGCGGCCGGCCCGACAGGATCGCGCGGGCCCGGATCCGCGCCCGGCTCCTCGAGCGGCTGGCGGCCTGCCTGCCCCGGCTGGGCCTCGTCGCCGAGACGTCGGCCATCGTCCAGCTGGCCAAGCAGCTCGAGGTGGCCCGGCCGCCGGGGGCGGCGAGCGTCAGCGAGTTCGACCGCGTCTTCGAGGCGGGCACGGCGGCGCTCGTTGAGCGGATCGTCGTCAGCGCGGCGACGCCGGCGGCGGACGAGGCCGCGCCTGACCATACGCTCGTGACCGAGCGGATCCTCGCCGGCCTCGCGGCGCTCGTGCCACGGCTGCTCGAGACCTGGCTGCAGCATGCCCGGCAGCTGCGGCTGTCGGTCCTGGAGCGGATTCGCGACGACAAGGCGTTCGCCGCCGTCCGCGAGTTCATCGAGCGCTATGGCAGCGGCCTGTTCACACAGCAACTGCTCGCCCCGCCGTCGCTGCGCGGCATCCTCCGCGCCGGCGTCCGGGCCCACCTCGAGCGGCTCCTCGAGGACATGGAACCCGACATCGGCGCCGAGCCGGAGCCGGGGGTCGTCGAGCGGCCCGCGCCGCGCCGCCCGGTGCGGCTCCTCGAGGATCTTGCCAGCGGCGTCCTGCCGCTGCGGCAGGCGGCGGGACGGCTCCGGCTCGTGCTCGAGAGCGTGGCGGAGAACCATGCCGAGTACCGCGACTGGAACTCGACCACCACCCAGTCGGACCGGGGGGAATGCCTGCACATCCTCCTCGCCTTCCTGCGCCTGAAGGCGGAATACGACCGCATCGCCTGGACCTTGCGACCGGTGAGCATCGCCCACCGCGTGCTCGCCAGGCATGGCGCGACGGAGGCCGCGGAGGCATGGCGCGGCCGGATGCGCGACGAGACCGACGCCACGGCCGGCGCGCTCCGCGACCGGCTTGTGGAACTGGAGGCGAAGTCGGGCGTCCGGCTGGCGAGCGTGTCCGACCGGGTGCGCCGGCCGTTCACGGCGGCCCTCGAGCAGGACGAACTCGAGGCCCTCGTGGCGCCGGCCGTCGCGGAGGTGCATACGGGCACTCCGCCCGGGGCCGCCGCCCGGCTGGAGGCCAAGGCGCTGACCTTCCTCGGCGTGGCGAGCGGTTCGGGGGTCGAGGTGCCGGAGTGGCTGGAGCGGTTGCGCAGCGGCGTCGAGCGCAGCCTGGAGCGGGCCGAGGCGGGTGGCCTGGAGGAGTCGAAGACGATCCTCTCGGCGCTGGCGGAGGCAGTGCCGCTGGCCCGGATGCCGTGGGTCGCCCTGCGGGCGGAACTCCCCTGAGGCATGCCGAGGGAACGGCTTGTCGTCCTCGCAGGTGCGAAAGCCCCGTTCCCGAGGGACGCTCTTCTGGCTGCCGCCACGCGGTTGTATTCTCGAAAGGTCTCGCGTTCCGCCGCCTCGCGCGGCCCCCGACCGGCGTTTCGCCCCCGACCTTGCCATGACCATTCCCGTCCTCCGCGCCTCCGAACACCTCCACGACGTGCGCTACGAGATCCGCGGGGCGCTGGCCCGCCGCGCCGACCAGCTGGAGCGCGAGGGTCACGAGATCGTCAAGCTCAACATCGGCAACCCCGGGGCCTTCGGCTTCCGCATGCCCGGCTCGATGCGGGTGGCGATCGTCGAGAACCTCCACCAGGCCGATCCCTACTCGCACCAGAAGGGGATCTTTCCGGCCCGCGAGGCGGTGGTCATGCAGCAGCAGACCCGGGGCGTGATGGATGTCTCGGCCGACGACGTGTTCATCGGCAACGGCGTCTCGGAATTGATCATGATCGCCATGCGGGCGCTGCTCAATCCGGGCGACGAGGTGCTCGTCCCCAGCCCCGACTACCCGCTGTGGACGGCGTCGGTCGTGATCCACGGCGCCAACGCGGTGCACTATCCCTGCCCGCCTGAACGCGGCTTCGTCCCCGACCCGGCCGCCATCGAGCGGCTCGTCACCGAGCGGACGCGGGCCCTCGTCCTCATCAATCCGAACAATCCGACCGGTGCGGTCTACCCGCGCGAGGTGCTCGAGGCGCTCGTGGCAATCGCCGAGCGGCGGAACCTCGTGCTCTGTGCCGACGAGATCTACGACGAGATGCTCTACGACAACGCCGAGTTCGTACCGGCGGCGACACTCGCGAAGCAATGCCTGTGCCTGACGTTCGCCGGCCTGAGCAAGGTCTACCGGGCCTGCGGGCTGCGGGTCGGCTGGCTCGTGTTCTCCGGCGAGCGCGAGCATGCCCGCGACTACATCCAGGCGGTGGAGCTGTTGGCGTCGCTGCGGCTCTGCTCGAACGTGCCCGGCCAATACGCCGTGCAGACGGCGCTCGGCGGCTACCAGTCGATCTTCGACCTGACGCGGCCCGGCGGCCGGCTCCATGCCACCCGCGCCGCGCTCTTGGGTGCCCTGTCGCGGAGCCGCTGGCTCTCGGTCGTGCCGCCGCAGGGGGCGATGTATGCCTTCATCCGCGTCCATGCCGAGCGGCTGCCGGGGGGCGTGGCCGGGTTCGACGACCAGCGGTTCGCCCTCGACCTCTTGGAGCGGAAGCACGTGCTCGTGGCGCCGGGGTCGAGCTTCAACGTCCCCTACCGCGACCACTTCCGGGTCACGCTCCTGCCCGACGCCGACTTGATGGCCGACCTCCTCGGCCGGATCGAGTCGCTGCTCGACGAGTACGCGGCGGCGGGCTGATCGCGGCAACGGATCGCGGGATCGCGGTCGGTCGATCGATGAGCCGATTGACGGCCGAGTGATCAGGCGTATACACTCGAAGTGGCGACCGACGGCCCGCAAGCCTTGGGTGTTTCGAGGAAAACAGATGGATCTCTTCACCAAATCGATTCAAGGACTGCCGGCGACGGAGAAGCTGCGGCTCGTCGAGCAAATCTGGGACGACTTGGCGACGCAGGAAGCCCCGATCCCGCTTCCAGAATGGGCTGTCCGCGAAGCCACGAGGCGGCGCGACGAGATGATTGCCGACCCGCGATTGGGAATGACGCACGCCGACGTGTGGGCCCGCATCGCCTCTTCCCGCCATGCCTAGGGTGATCCGCTATCACCCGCTGTTCGAAGCGGACGTCGTCGGTGCAGCGGGCTGGTATGACGCCCGGAACCCTGAACTTGGATCCGCGTTCATCGCGCAGATTGCTCTGGCAGTTGATCAGTTGCTGCGCGATCCTGGACGGCGAACCCGTGGCGACTTCGGCGTTCGGTACTGGCCTGTATCCCGCTTTCCGTTCGTGATCTTCTACGACATCAACGGGCAGGAAGTCCTTGTTCTCGGTGCGATGCACACGGCCCGGGAATCGCAAAAATGGCTGGCGGATCGTCGCTGAACGAAGTCCACGGCAAGGAGGAGTAGGCCGGTCAACGGCACCGACACAGCGATTGACCAACGCTCCTGCCCGCCGCCGACCTGATAGCCGACGTCCTCGGCCGGGCTGCCGTCCGGCTCCGGAATCAGTTGCAGGCTCTCGATGCGCGGAATCGAGATGTCTTCGCGTTCGAGCAGCGCCGACAGGGTCCGGGAGGAAATCCGTTTGAGATGAGGGAGCGCGAGCGGCGCCTTGGACGTGGCCAGGATTCGCGCGATCTCGACCGCGTCCGGCATTTCGAAGCTGGTCACGCCGCGGAGTGCGATACCGGCGGCGGTGAAGATGCGACGATCGTTCACTTCCCCATCTCCAGGCTTGCCGGGTTCCCGTGCCAGGTGCCTTTCCAGGACCGAGACCGCGCTCACCAGCCGTGCCGACGCTTGCGACAGTGGCACTGGACCGCCGATCGAGGCAAGCGTTGCCTCCACCTGCCCCATGAAGAGTTGACGACCACTGAATTTCGCCAGTGCCTCGGCTGCCGCGGAGTCGATGCTGGTCAGCCCATCGAGCACCAGCATGTCGGCCCGGGACTGTGCAAGCACCGTCGGCGCTTCGGCATCGAGCCGGGTCAGGCCTTCCAGGTACAGCCGGTCACCGAGGCCGCCGAACGTGGGGCGCCCAGCACCCGTGCCGCATCCGGGTCGAGTGATCGGATCGTCGTCGAGTCGGCAGGGGAATCGTCGGCCCCGGCCGACGGGTGGCCGAGCGGCAGCGCCGGCACGAGGAGGCCGATGAGCAGAACGCGGTAAAGGCCGCGACCGCGATAGGCCGAGCAGGTGGGTGAGAGCATGGCGGGCTGTGGTCGTGGGTCCGGGGTCGCGTCACGGGTCGGAGTGGAGCGGTTCGACATGGTCTTCCGAGAGTGTGACCCCGGAGCCCGGGGGGTCCGAGGCCGACACGCTTTGGATGCCCGACGCGATGGTTTTGTTCCCGCTGGGGCCCGGCCGGAACAATGTTCGGATAACGCGGTATGACGATCGCCGATGGCTGCGGGGGGGCGGTCAACTGCCGCGCCGCGACTGACGCTGACAAATGGTACAACCGATGCCATGTTCGCACCCCCCGATCCGCCCCCGACGCCCGTTCCGACCGGCCGTGGCCGCACCGCCGCCGAGCGGCCGGCGCGGCCCCTGTCGGTCTGGCTGGCCGGGCCGATCGGCATCGACGCCTACGCCGAGATGGCCGAGCGGCTCGCCACCGACGTCGCCGAGCCGGGAGGCCGCCCGCCGACGCTCGTGGTCTGCGAACTCGAACCGGTGATCACGGTCGGCCGGCAGGGATCGCGGGTGGACGTGCGGCTCGCCGACGACGAACTGGTGGCCCGCCGGCTGGCGGTCCGGTTCATGGGCCGCGGCGGTGGTGCGATTCCGCATGGGCCCGGACAGGTGTGCGCGGCGATCTTCGCCCGGCTCGACGACCTCGGCCTCTCCCCCTGCGACGTCGGCGGCTACCTCGGCCGGTTCGAGGCCGGGCTCGAGGCGGCGCTGCGGCGGCTGCGGTGCGGCACCACGCGCCGGCCGTTGATGCACGGCATCTTTGGCCGCACCGGGCTGCTTGCCGCTCTCGGCGTCGCGATCCGCGGCGGGGTCGCCCGGCATGGCGGGTTCGTGAACGTAGCCGCCGACCTCGGCCTGTGCAACCGGATCAGGAGCGTGCCCGGGGGCACTGGCCGGTCCGGTGGCGCGGGGCTGCCGACCATGGGCTCCGTCGAGGCCGACCTGCAGCGCCGCGTGCGGCTCCAGGAGGCGCGGTCGGCGGTCGTCGAGGGGATCACCGAGGCGTTCGCGTTTTCCCGGTCACATGTGCAGTCGGGCTTTCCGCCGGCGGGCGGAGTCGGGCCCGGGAGGAGGATCTGTCGTGCCAGTTGATGCGTCCCGCGAGTCGCTCGCGCTGCCGATTCTCGCCGCGCCTCCGGCGGCGCCGGCCTGCGGTCCGGTCGCGCCGCCGGCATCCCGACGGCTGCCCCCCTGGCTGCGGCAGAACCTCGGACCCGGAGGCGGCCACGCTGAGACGGCGCACCTCATCGCCGAACTCGGCCTCGAGACGGTCTGCTCGTCCGCCAAGTGCCCCAACCGGCTGGAATGCTGGTCGGCGCGGACGGCCACGTTCATGATTCTCGGCAACGTCTGCACGCGGCCCTGCGGGTTCTGCTCGGTGCCCAAGGGCAAGACGGAGGACCTGGAACAGGACGAGCCGGAGCGGGTCGCCGAGGCGGCCCGCAGGCTCGACCTCAAGCACGTGGTGATCACGAGCGTGACCCGCGACGACCTGCCCGACGGCGGCGCCGAGCACTTTCGGCGGACCGTGGCCGCGGTCCGGCAGGCGACCGGGGCGGCGATCGAGGTGCTGGTGCCGGACTTCATCGGCAAGCCGGGGGCGCTGGAGCAGCTCATGGAGGCCCGGCCCGACGTCTTCAACCACAACACCGAGACCGTGCCCCGGCTCTACCGGCGGGTCCGCGGCCGGAAGAGCGTCTACGCCTGGACGCTCGAGCTGCTTGCCGACGCCAAGCGGCTCATGCCCGAGGTGAAGACGAAGAGCGGCCTGATGCTCGGCCTCGGGGAGACGCGGGACGAACTCCTCGACGTGTTCGCCGACCTCCTCGACCACGGCGTCGATTTTCTCACGCTCGGGCAGTACCTGCAGCCCACGGCCGATTCGCTGCCGGTGGACCGCTACGTGCCCCCCGAGGAGTTCGCCGCGCTCGGCGAGCAGGCCCGGCGCATGGGATTCAAGAAGGTGGCCAGCGGCCCGCTCGTGCGCTCGAGCTACCATGCCCGCGACATGGCCGAGGACGAAGCCGGCGTCATGGTCCACGCCCCGGCCGCATCCTCCGGCCGCTGACGGGCCGGCGGTAGTCGTCAGGGCAGCAGCGGTGCCGCCGTCGAGTCGGATCAGTCGAGTTCGAGTTGCTGGAGGAAGTCGTCGAGCTCGCGGCGGGCCGCCTGCTCCTTCTGGATGAGCGCCGTGATCTCCTTCCGCAGCACGTCCACCCGGTCCTCCTGCTCCGTCATCTTGCGGACGTACTTGAGATACAGGTCGTTGGTCCGGTCCAGGTTCGCCATGTTCTGCCGGAGCCGGTTCTGCTCCTGCTCCACCACCTGGATCTCCCGCTCCTTCTCCTGCTTCGTCCGCACGATCTCCTCGATCGCACGCTTCTTCGCCAGCACCTGTCCGAGCGCGTCCTTGATCCGCTGGCTCGGCACCTTGCTCTGCACGAAGATTCCGATCTGCCCGGCGTCGATGTTGGAAAGCGCGATCCGCTGCTCACCCGGCTGCTCCTCCACCACCTCCAAGGTCGCCGGCTTCCCCGGCTCCGCCAGCACCGCGAACCGGTAGCGATCGCGGGTCGTCTCCGCCGTCTTCTCCGGCGCCACGAGCTTCCAGTTGCCCCCGTCACGCGGATGCTCCACCAGCATCTTCACCGGCTTCGATCCCGAGTTCTTGATCTCGAACACCTTCTTGCGGGTCGCCTTCCTGGTGACGACCAGCGTCCCCTTGACGATCTTCACCGCCAGCATCTCGTCGGCCTGCGACTGGTTCCGCGGGTTCACCTCCACGTCGAGGTCGATCGCGTAACTCAAGAGCCGCTCGCTGCCGGGCGCCATGTCCTCGATCCGCGCGTCGCCCGCGTAGCCCCCTGCCTCGAACACCGTCAGCGGGCCCTGCATCAGGTTCAGCTTCGTCGAGTTCACCAGCCGCAGCCCGGCCAGCGGGTGCTTTGCCAGCACCCGCTCGTCGTAGATCGCCACCTTCTCCACCTCTACCGTTTCCGCCACGATCGGCAGCATCGCCGACCGCTGCCGGTCGATCGTCACCGGCTGCTCGATCTCGTAGCGGAACAGTTCGCCGAGGTTCTCGCCGGCCGCAAGGCTGCGGATCCCCTGCGCGGCGGTGAACATCTGCTTCGCCGCCTCCTGCAAAGATTCTGCCTCGCCCGCGGCCGCCCGCGGGGTAGCGATTGCAGCGGCCGTAGCGTCCTTGGCCCGTTCGAGACGCTTTGCATTGGGGAGGACACCGTCCCCGTCGCCTTCTCCCCGGGCCCGTCTGAATTTCTCTTCCGCGGCCGCCAGATCCTGCCCGTAGACCTGCGGCAGGAGCGACGCATACAGCTCCGGCACGACCTGCGGCCGCGGCACGTACAGCGGCTGGTAGAGGTCCATCGTGAACGAGATCGGCCGGCCGCTCACCAGCGACATCCGCACGTCCTTCCAGTCCCTGTCCGTCGTGTTCTCCACGATCGCCCAGCCCTGGAGCCGGGCCTTTGTCCGCTGCTCACCAGCCGCCGGCTCGTCGAGCACCAGCCGGTAGCTCGTCTTCCAGAGCGGCGACTCCTGCACGTAGCCCACCCGCACGTTCCGCTCTCCCTTCCCCGTGAATTGCAGCACCACCGACTTCTTGTCGTTGTCGTGCCCCAGCGCCAGCACCGCAAGCGCCTTTTCGAGCTCCCCCTGCAGACGCTTGTCCACGAGCCGGATCTCGGTGATCGCGTCGAGGGCAAGCGTCCGCAGACCGCCGGCCGTGAGCAGAATCAAAAACTCCTTCTCGACCGTCTGCTTCTCGCCCGCGGGGATCGTGCGCCGCTCCACCCCCACGATCGTCCCTGCCACCCGGTTGGCGGCGTCGAGTTCCACCTTCTCCCCGCGCAGCCGGCCGATGATCTGTCCGAGGGACGGATTGTCGGTGAGGTTGACGGCGAACGTCCCCAGCGTCTTCGTGATCGGATCGCGGGAGGCGTAGCTCACCGTCGAGACGCTCCCGCCGTCGAGATCCTCCAGCACCATGCTCTTGAGCAGGTCGTTGACGTCGGCCGCGGGAAACTTCATCTCCACCGTCGCGTCGTCGGTCAACTTCCCCGTGTGCTGGAAGAAGCCGACGCCCGACGTGAACAGCACCACCCGGTCCAGCGGCAGCCGGTCGGCACCCGGCTGCGGATCGGCGGCCAGGCTGAGGCTGCACGCCAGCGCCAGGCTGACGGCGAGGATGCAGAACGAAGCGGACGACATCATGAAACTCCTCGGAAGGGGACGGGCAGGCAATGCGACCCTCGGTCGGTTAGACGACCGGGGCCGGAAAAAGGTTCCCGGGGCGGGACGGGCGGGTTTTTGCCGCACGAATCGCGGGGCACGGGAACTGTCCCGGGGCGACCTTGGCCGCAGGCCACGGCCGCCCGGCTGCGACCGGCTGTGGCGGAAGCGGCAGCACGAACAATCGACTGCCGGTCGGTCCTGCCCCACACGGCGCCGTCGCGGTCGCCGGCCGAGTTGCGGTAGTGGCCGGTGCCCCCGGCGACGCGGAGTGCGTCGTGGACGCGGACCGCCATCGTTCCCTCCTTCGTCGCGCCGAAGATCAGCGGCCCGTTGCTGGCCGTGAACGTGATCGTGTGGTCGACGACCCGGTCCTCTTTTCGCTCCAGCGATACCCGCCGATCATGGCCGCAGGCTGGACTGCAGGGTGATGCGACGACGAGGAGCATGCAGAGCATCACATGTCCGAACCGCATGCCAAGTCCTTTCAGGGGGCGAGACGCTCGACCCTCCACGGGCCGGCACCCTCGCGGCTGAACCGAATCCGGTCGTGAAGCCGGCTCGGCCGGCCCTGCCAGAACTCGATCCGCTCTGGCGTCAGCCGGTAGCCGCCCCAGTGGTCGGGCCGAGGGATCGCCGTGTCGTCGGGGTGCGCCGCACGGAACCGTTCGTAGAGCTCCTCGAGTGCGGCCCGGTCGTGGATCACGGCGCTCTGCGGCGAGCTCCAGGCGCCGATTCGCGAGCCGCTCGGCCGGCTCTGGAAATAGGCGTCGGACTCGGACGGGGTCGTCCGCTCCACCCGTCCCTCGATCCGCACCTGGCGCTCGAGCGCGGTCCAGTGGAAGACGACCGCGGCATGGGGGTTGGCCTCGAGTTCCGCGCCCTTGCGGCTGGTGTAGTTGGTGAAGAAGGAGAAGCCGCGGTCGTCGAAGCCGCGCAGGAGCACGATCCGGGCCGAAGGCCGTCCGTCGGGAGTGGCCGTGGCGAGCGTCATCGCCTCGGGCTCGGACAGGCCCGCCGCCACGGCGTCGTCGTACCAGGCGGCGAACTGTGCGATCGGGTCGCGGGCGACCGTCGCCTCGTCGAGCGCGGCCTGCTCGTATTCCTTGCGGGCGTGCGTGGTTCTCGTGTCCATGAAACTCCTGTCGAAGCGGCGGGCGCACTGCAACTGTTCCGCGGCCCGTGGAGCGTCGGGACTGCCCGTGCCCCGGCGCCGGAGGAGCGCTCCGGCCAACGATGGGCCGGCGCACGGGGCCGTATCGCCCGGCGGGGCCGAGGCGCAGCCGACAGCCTACCGTTTCCCAGCGCTCTTCGTGGCGGAGCCGGTGGTGCGGCCACTGGAGTCGCGGAACGTGGTCCGCGGACCCGACTCGCGGACGCTGCCCGTCGTCCGGCCGCTCGGGTCGCGGAGCTGCGTCCCGGAGCCGGCCGGCGCGGCGGACGCGGTCGTCCGGCCGCTGGAATCGCGGAACGTCGTCCGGTTGCCCTGGTTCACGGCCGAGCCGGTCGTCCGGCCCGACGAGTCGCGAAACGTCGTCCGGTTGCCGTTTTGGGCCGCCGTGCCGACGACGCGGCCGCCGGAGTCACGAAACGTCGTCCGGCCCCCCTGGGTGGTGGCGGAGCCTGTCATCCGGCCACTGGGGTCGCGGATCGTCGCCCGCTCCCCGTCGCGGGCCTCCGTGCCGAGCACCTGCATCGACTGCGACGGCCGGCGCGGCTCGTCGGCCGAGGTCCACGCTGCGGCAGCGATCGCTTCGAGAGCGATGGCAATCACGAGGCCGCGTCGGATGCGGATCATGTTCGTTGCTCCGGGAACAGTCAGGGGGATCGGAACCGCCTCCTGCACCCCCAATGATACGGGGCCGACCCCGCCCGCATCCAGACCCGGTTTTCCGGGGAGTAACCCGGACCGGGCCACGTCAGCCGCCGCGCAGTGCCATCCGGCCGAGGATGCCGCGGACCACCACCCGGAGCAGCGAGTCCGACGTGTAGTCGGCCGCCGCCACGTAATCGACCCGGTCCTCGGCGATGAGGCGTTCGAGACGGCCCTGCGACTTCCGCTGCTCGAACAGCTCCGGGTCGAACACGGCGACCGCCTGACCTCCCTTTTGGCGCACCATCTTCATCGAGGGGATGTCGGTGTCGCCATCGCCGAGGAACACCATGCGCTCGAAGGGGATCGGTCGCTGTCGCTGTGGCTGCCAGGCGTTGATCGCCGAGTTGTCCCAGACGTTGTCGATCCCCTTGTTGATGCGGAACAGGAACTGCGTCTTGTTGGTGTAGTTGATGGCGCTCGACGGCCACTTGGCCTGGCCGGCGGCGTCGTAGGCGTAGGCCGAGGCGAAGACCTTGCGAAACCGCGGGTAGACCCGGCAGCCCTCGATGAACTCGAGGATCCCGGAGGAGATCACGTAGTGCTCGACGGCGAGGTTCTTGTCGCGACCGTAGGCGTCGATCTCGGCGAACCAGTCCTCGACGCCGGCGAACAGGGGCACGCTCCGGCCGTGCTCCTGGAGCAGACTCCGGGTCACCGGCACGCCGCGGGCCCGGGCGACCTCCAGCATGCGGTGCATGTAGGCGAGGATCTCGCAGCCGTCCTGGGCCTTCGCCTCTTCCTTGACCGCCTGCCAGAAGCCGTCGGGATCGTCGATGCCGAGGGCCGGGAGGAACGTGTGCTCGGGGAGGTTGCGCGGCGCCAGCGTGCCGTCGAAGTCGTAGACGATCGCGGTGCGGAGCGGCGCGGGCATGGGAGGGGATCGCGGGCGTACGACGGGCGTTGGCGGTTCGAGTATCGCCGTGGGCCGGGGGGACGAAAAGACCGGCCGAGGGAGTCCGCCACTCCCCCGGCCGGCTTCGATCGCGTCAGGCTCCGGGCCGCGCCGCTCAGGCCGTCGCGGGCTTCTTCAGGAAGCTGACGATCAGGGGGAGGAGGGCCCCGACGATCGCCGACAGGGCACCGGTGCCGAACGTGCTGTCGGCGCCGCCGACGAACTGGGCGACCGCTGGGACGAGCATCGGCAGCACCTTGCCGCCGAGCCCGCCGCCGACGAGGCCGAGGACGGTGTTGAGCATCGGGCCGAGGTTCCGGTTCTTGAACAGCACGCCGAACAGGTTGCCGCCGATGCTGCCGGCGATGAGGCTCACGATCCAACTGATGATCTGGGTGTCCATTGTGTTTCTGGCTTTCTCGTTTGAAGAACGTCACGTCTGTCACCGGGGCCTCCGCCGGACCCGGCTGTCGAAGAGTGAGTTGCCGCCGGGGCGGCCCGTGTCACACCGGGCAGAGAAATTTTTTCGCCGCACCGCCGGCGCCGTTCCGGTCGTGACGATGGCAGCGGTGGTGCGGGGGAGACGACCTGCCGCCGGTTGGAGGCAGGCGGGTCGCCCTGGAGGACCTGCCCCATCCGGTCGTTCTGCTCGGCTCGCGGCCGCAGGCGTCCGCCTCACCAGGCGTCCGTCCGGAACGACAGCGCCGGCAGGCCGTCCTTGTTGAACAGGTTTGCCCACGCGGGGAAGCCCGACCACGCATACCGCACGGCAACCGGCTCTGACACCCCGGGGCTCGAAACCACGACCGTGTCGCCGTCAATCGTGGCATCGGCCCATTGGAACTGCTTGTCGTCCCCGGCCAGCGCGAAGCCCGTCAACGTGTCGCTATGCCGGACCGCCAGCCCCTCGCCAACGTGGGTGAACTGCAGGCGCACCTTGTTCCCTTCAATGGCGTGCGACTTGTAGACGGGGCCCATCCACGGTGCCCGCGGCCGCAAGCCGATGGGCATGTCCAGTTCCCTTGAGTTCCCTTGCCAGCGTGACCCCAAACGACAGCAGCAACGCCGAGCAGTTCTTGTTGTGCTCCGGAGTCGTGGCGACCACCCATCGCCCACCATGACCGAAGCGGACCAAAGGATGCTCGGTGTTGACGATTTCCATGAGCACCACGTCCTTGTAGCCGCTCTCCTGAGCCTGTTGTTCGTAGGACCAGTGGGCGTTGGAGCGGCCATCTCCGATCCACACCTCGCCCACGACGATGTCCTCGATCGATACAGGATCGCCCGAGGCGCCTTTCACCACCATCGTCCGCGGTTCCTTGGAGGCCGCCAAGGGATCGAGCGTGACCTGCCATTTCCCCTTGTCGTCCGCCTTGGTGGTCTTCTTCTGGCCGGCGAATTCCACCGTCACGTCCTCGCCGCGGGCGGCCACGCCGGAAATCGGCGCCGGCTTGTCGCGCTGCAGCACCGCATGGGTGGAGACATTGTGCGCCCGCGGCGCAGCGTCCGCCTGTGCGGCGCCCTACACGGACAGCACAGCGGCCACGACTGTCAGGACAACGCGTTGGATTCGGTTCATGACATCGTGATCTCCTGAGAGTGTCCAAAGCATATTCCGGTCAATGGCACGTCCGCAACACTGTCCATCGAGCTTCACCATCGCAGGCGCGATACGATGATGCGGCCATTCCTTGCTCGACAGGCCCGCGTCTGCTCCTCCGGCTCACGCCCGGGGCCGGGGGGTGATCAGTGAACCCGGCGGACAAGTTGCCTGAAGGCGGGTCGCACGGCCTTGTGCAGATGCCGCGCGAAAGTGCCGTCGAGACCATGCACGGCGACGAGTTCGACCACGTCGGCGAAGTCGCGGTGCATGCGCCGGGGGTCCCCCTCGCCGCAGGCGAGCTTTGACTCGATGAGGGCCGACAGCGACAGCACGGGCAGGCCTTCGATCATCACGGCCACGTGATCATCGGCCGGGCTGGGCAGCAGCACCTCGCTCCCCTTTCCGGCGCGTTCCCCCGCTGCCACGAATTGCACTGGGACGCCGACGGGATCACGAAATTCACGGACTTTGTCATCCCACGAAAATCCAGCTTTCGTGAGCGCGGCGCAGATCGCCGGCATGTCTTCGGTTCGCACCAAGAGGTCGATATCGACCGTGTTGCGTCGATAGCCGTGCAGACATACAGCCACGCCGCCGATGACGGCATGGGGCGTGCCCGCCTCGGCCAGCGCCTCATGGCAGGCGCTCGCCGCGTGCCAGATCGGCTCGCTGCCGAGCATCGAGTAGGCTTCCCGGGCTGTGGTAGTCATCGTTTATCGTTGCGAGGACCGGCAAGAACCAAGTGTACGCCCGTTTATACACATGTCAACGCTGGCCCTGGGTTGGCTGCCGATCCGTTCTTTGCAGGACTGACACATTTCTTACAACTCCCTCGCAGGGGGCGCGCAACCCGGCGGGCCGGTGTGGGCTATTCATGCTCGTGGCCCGGCGGGGCCGGCCCGAATGTCGAGCCGAGCCGCCGGGAAAGCCGACACCCGGAAAGCCGACAGGGGATGACCGCTGCCGCAGGCCGGATGATACCGAGGGAGAAAGTGCATCATGACCATCATGACGACGAGGCGATCGATTGACGGCGGCATGAACCGGCTCGCCGCAGGCGTGCTTGTGGCGGCCCTGCTTGGCAGCGCGGCCTGCGTGCCGGCCACGGCCGTCGCGCAGGGGCAGGCCCCTGCCATGAAAACGCCCGCCGCGTTCGCGCCTGTCGCCGCACCGGCAGCCTCGCCCGCGGTCCAGCCGGATCCTGCGATCCTCCTCGAACGGGCCCGGAAGAAGATCAAGGTCGATCACGACGTGGCCGGCGCCGTGGCGGCGTATCGGGAGGTGATCGAGAAGCACCGGGCCGATCTCGCCCACGCCCGGCCGGCGCTGCGCGAGCTGCTCGATCTCTGGGTGGAGGTGCAGGGGAACGAGGCGGCCGCGGCGGCGATCCGCCCGGCGGCGGAAAAATATCTCGACATGCAGCGGCCGATCGACCCCAAGGCCGCCGCGGCGCGGACCGACGACGACCTGGCCCGCGACCTGCTCCTCAAGCCCTGGCTGGTGACGCTGAAGTTCGACAAGGCCCCGCTCAAGGAGGTGCTCGCGGAGATCACCCGGCAGTCCGGCGTGGCGATCGAGTTGGGGACTGTGGCCTTGCCGTTCGATGCGGCGAAGTACCGGGCGTTCATGAAAAAACTGCCGCGATACGCGGAGCTGCCCGATGAGGAACGCAAGGCCATGCAAGCGGAGGCGCTGGTGATGGATCCGAAGGTGGCAGACGCAGGCGACATGGACCAATTTCTGCGACAGGCTGCAGCCCACATGCATGAAATCACGGCAGGAATTTTGGAAATGATGTTGGAGCAAAAATCGATGCTGCATATCGAGCAGCAAGAGGCCAATGCACAACTCTCGCGGAGCGAGGTGACGCTCGACGTCAAGGACGTGACGGCCTTCAACGCACTCGACATCGTCGGTGCTGCGTCACAACCCCCGATCGGCTGGAGTGTGGCACCTGATCGGGATCAAGCCGCTTGGGCCTCCGATTCTCGTGTGCTGGCAATGCCGGTCGTTCCGCCGGTCGGGCGTGTCGTCTCGCCTTCCGGCGGCGATACCGTTTTGGTTCCGAAACGAACGTATCAAGGGCGGTCATCGATACAACTCACCAGCCAGCGCACGGGGTTCCTCGATGCAAAAGAGGCGCGTGTTTCCCGGCTGCAGATAGACGTTTCCTTCACCCGTGAACCTGGCCCGGCATTGCAGGAGATGCATCTGCGGGCTGCCGTCGGCACGGACGGTCGCGGACGAAAGTTTGACATGGAGGAGCGAACGTCCCTTATGTTCGCTCCTCAGTTCCAAATGTTCTTCAAGGACGTGCCTGCTGAAGTCCAAGAGTTTGCCACGCTTACCGTTGAGCTCTCAGGGATCGTGGTTGCCGAGAGCAAGGAACAGCGATTGCCGCTGGCCAAAGGAAACTGCTTTGAAACACCACGGTACACACTGATGGTGCGGTCAATTGACAAGGCAGGAGGTGAAACCGGCGTGACGCTTAACAAGAAACTGAAAGACATGGGCACAACAAACGCGCAAGCCCCTGCGCGTGTGGATCTCATCGGGCTGTATCGGGGTGATGATGGGCCGTTCGGCGCGTTTCAGCTTGAGTTGGCAAATGGGGAGCGTATCCGTGCACAGGGTATGTCAGGCCAGGGTATGTCGGGCGGCGGAGACGGGGGAGGATCTCAGTGGCGACTCGATTTCGCTACCGGATCAGCGGAGCCGACGGCGCTCATCTGGGCCGTGCCCACGAAGGAGATAGCCGTCACGATTCCCTTCGAGTTCAAGAACGTGAAACTGCCGTGAACGGGGAATCACCTTCCATGGACACGGCCGCGTTCATCAGTGTTCCGACTCCCATGGCAACAGCACCGGTGCCTCGATGATGCGCTCTCGACGGTCGCTCGACCGCTGGCCGTACCTGCTCGTTGCCGGATCGGCCGCGGTGCTCGCGGTGCTGGCGTCGCTCTGGGTCGGCGCGGAGATCGGCCGCGAGCGGGTGCGCCGCCGAGGCGAAGACCGGGAACGGGTCGAGCAGGCCGCGACGGTCGTGCGGACGGAACTCGCGCGGCTCGAAGGCGACCTGCTCCGGGCCGCGACCGCGTCGCCCGCGCAGGTGCAGGCGCTGCTCGTGAGCCGGCGCGAGACCGCAAGCCCGCTGGCCGACACGATGCTGCTCGTGGATGGAGACCGCGTGGTCTACCCGGCCTGGTGCGAAGCGGAGTCGAAGCCCGGCGACGCTGCCGTTGCCGGCCCGGACGAGGCGGCGCTCGGGGCCGTGCGGACCCGGGCGCTCGCCGGTGCGCCGGCCGCGGAGGTCGAGGCCGGATACCAACGTCTGATCGCCGACGCAGAACCACCGACGGCCGATGCGGCCCGGCTGGCGCTGGCTGGGTTTCTTGCTCGTCAGGGACGTGCCGCCGAGGCGGCGCGGCAGGCGCGGTTGTTGGCCGCCGACGAGGCGGCGCGGATCGAAGACCGGCTGCTTGCGGCCGGGCTGCGGGCCCGGATCGCGGCGGATGCCGAACGCAAGGTTGCACAGGCCGCCGCGCTCGACCTTGTGCGGCTCGCCGACGGCCGCGCAGCGCCGCTGGCCCGCCGGCTCGTCATCGACGACCTGCGGAACGCCGCCGCCACCGATGCGGAGGCGACTGGCGCGGCCGACGCAGCGTGGCTGGAGACGCTCGCCGCGGAGGAAGCGGCGATCACGATGCGGGAGCGGCACTGCCGCGACCTGCTTGCTCGGCGGCCGAGCCTTGCCATCTCCCCCGATCTCCCTTCGGGGCAGGTGACGTACACCGAAGGCGAGCGGTTGTGCGGTGCGACCCGCACCGCCGCCGGTCAGACGATGTTCTTTGCGGGGAGTCGCCGCCGGCTCATCGACCACCTGCAAGCGCTCCTGCCCGGCGGGTCGGTGGTGGTGAAGATCAGTGAGGGCGAGTCGGCGACCAGCGCGAACGTCACACTGCCGCTGCCGCCTCCGTTGAGTGAGCGGTCACTCGTGCTCGTCGCGGCCACGCCCGGCGCCGGCGGGCTCGGCCCGCTGCCGGTCGCCCTGATCGCGCTCATGACGGCGGCGCTCGGCGGGCTCGGGCTCGGCCTGCGGTCGGTGTGGCGGGCGGAGGCACGGGCCCGGGAACTGGCCGAGGCCCGCCGCGACCTGATCGCGGGCGTGTCGCACGAGCTCCGCACGCCGCTGGCCGTGCTCCGCATGTATTCGGATCTCCTTGGCGGCGACGTCGAACCCGACAGCCCCGCTGCCGGCCGCGTGCGCACGCTCCATGCCGAGACCGTGCGGATGTGCGGCCTCGTCGAGAACCTCCTGGCCCTCGGCCATCTCGACCGCAGGCGGGTGGAGCCGGCGCTGCTGCCGCTCGACGTGACCGCGATTGCCCGCGAGGCGATCGATCTCGCCCGGCCGCTCGCCGAACGGGCGGGCTGCCTGATCGACGCCCCGCCGGACGACACAGGCACGCGGATCGTGGGCGTGGCCGACCGTGGCCTCGTCATGCAGATCCTGATGAACCTCATCGACAACGCGCTCAAGTACGGCCGGCCGGCCGAGGAGCGGCCCGCAGGCCCGCCGGGCGCCGAAGATTGCATCGAGGTCCGCTGCGGCCGCCGCGGCGACCGGGTCGAGATCGCCGTCGCCGATCGTGGACCGGGCGTGCCCGAGGCGGAGCGGGAGCGGATCTTCGAGCGGTTCGGCCGGGGCGCGGCGGCAGCCAAGACGCGAGCTCCGGGCCTCGGCCTGGGCCTGGCCCTCAGCCGTGAAACGGCCCGGCTCATGGGGGGCGACATCGGCGTCGCCCCGCGACCCGGCGGCGGCAGTGTCTTTACACTGGAATTGCCCGCAGCACCGAGCGCAGCGATCACAGCGACATCGGCGGGCAATGTGGCCGGTATGGCCGAGGTGGCCAACGTGGCAGAGGAGAGACGACGTGCCCTTCGTGCTCGTGGTTGAAGACGACCCGGCCCTCGGAGCCGGCCTCGAGGAATGCTTCCGTCGGGAGCATTTCGACGTCCACCTGGAGCGGGACGGCGCAGAGGGGCTGGCCGCCGCGCGGGATCGCGCGCCCGACTGCATCGTCCTCGACGTCATGCTCCCGGGCATGAACGGCTTCGACGTCGTCCGCACGTTCCGGGCCGGGGGCGGCGCGGCGCCGGTGCTGTTTCTCACCGCCCGGGCCGAGGAGGCCGATCGCATCCTCGGGCTGGAGATGGGGGGCGACGACTACCTCGTCAAGCCGTTCTCCAATCGCGAGCTGATCGCCCGCGTCCGGGCACTCCTGCGCCGGGCCCGGCGGCCGGAGGAGCCGGCCGGGCAGATCGCGTGCGCGGGCTTCGTGCTCGAGCCCGAGGCGGGCGTGCTCACGCTGCCCTGCGGGCGGGTGGTGGAACTGGCCCGCTACGAGACGGAGATCCTTCGGCGGTTGTTCGCCACGCCCGGCAAGGTCGTGCCCCGCAGCCGGCTGCTCGACGAGATCTGGGGCTGGGGAGGCGAGACGACGACGCGGGTCGTCGATTTCCACGTCGGCAACCTGCGCCGCAAGGTCGAATCCGACCCGGCCCGGCCGACGCACATCCTCACGGCCCACGGCCGCGGCTACCGCTGGGCCGGCGGCTGACGCGGCGGTCGCCCGTCCGGGCTTTCGGCTGCGCCCGTTCGTGGCGGTAGGCTACCGCACGGAGGCGTCCCCCGTGCGATGCCTTCCCTTTCTCCTGCAGGAACTGCGACGTGGCAACGGCAGAAACAAATCCTCGGCCCGTGTTGAGTTACGCCGTCGAGGCCGGTGCGGGTGGCCGCGTGGAGTTTACCGGTCCCTTTCAGCAGGGCCAGCGACTGACGGTCGTGGTGATAGCGGAACCGCAAGCCGAGTTTGCCGACCTCGCCGCCGCATCCGGTTCCAGCCTGGCATTCTGGGATAATTCGCTCGATGACGAGGATTGGAATGCAGCCGCGGCAGGGTGACATCGTCCTCGTGCCGGTGCCGTTCACGGACCTTTCGAGTCGCAAGCGCCGGCCCGTCATCGTCGTGTCGTCGGATGGCTACAACGCCGCCGGCCTCGACATGCTCGTTGTCGCCATGACGTCGAATCCGATGCAAACGAAGTGGTCGTTTGTCATCTCGTCACAGGACCTGATCGATGGGCGATTGAACCGTCCCGGCACGTTGACGCAGGGTGGTCGGTGGCTCGTCCACCGTGTATCCCCGGCCGGTGGGCAGACTTTTTCTGCCGGCGCCTACGCCTCGTCCTCGAGGCCGTGCTCCTGGAGCTTCTTGCGCAGCGTGTTGCGGTTGATGCCCAGCCGGGCCGCGGCCTTGAGCTGCACCCCGCCGCAGGCGGCGAGCATCTGCGCGATCAATTCCCGCTCCACCCGGCTGACGACGCGTTCGAAGAGGTTCTCGTCGTTCGGGCCGGCCGTCGTCATCCCTTGCTCGACGAGATCGCGGGCCAGGCTGTCGAGATCCCCCCCGCGGCCCGGGGCGGGCGACGCCGCGCGGTCGCCGCGCATCGCCGGCGGCAGGAGGTCGAGTGTCAGCTCGTCCCCCGGCGCCATCACCACGCACCGCTCGACCACGTTCTGCAGTTCGCGGACGTTGCCCGGCCAGTGGTACTTGGAGAGCGCCTCGGCCGCCTCCTTCTGGATGTGGACGACGTAGCGGTCGTTCTGGTCGTTGTAGTGCTCGAGGAAGTGGCTGACGAGGAGCGGGATGTCGTCCCGCCGGGCGCGGAGCGGCGGCAGCTGGATCGGCACCACGTTGAGCCGGTAGTACAGGTCCTCGCGAAAGTTCTCGCGGGCGACCTCGTCGAGCAGGTCGCGGTTGCTCGCGGCGATGACCCGCGTGTCCACCCGGATCGTCTCCGTGTCGCCGACGCGCTCGAACTCCCGCTCCTGAAGGACGCGGAGCAGCTTGACCTGGAGCTTGGGCGTCGTGGAGTTGATCTCGTCGAGGAAGATCGTGCCGGTGTGGGCCGCCTCGAAGCGGCCGGTGCGGTTGGCGACCGCGCCGGTGAACGAGCCGCGGACGTGGCCGAAGAGCTCGCTCTCCAGGAGGCTCTCCGAGAGGGCGCCGCAGTTGACGCGGACGAACGGCCCGCTGCCGCGCGGCGAGAGCTCGTGGATCGCCTTGGCGATCAGTTCCTTGCCCGTCCCCGTCTCGCCGAGGAGGAGCACCGAGGCGTTCGTGGCCGCCACCCGGCGCGTGGTGCCGTAGACGTCGAGCATCGCCCGGCTGCCGCCGATCAGCCCGCGGAGCGGCGGGGCCGGCGTCTGGTCAGCGTTCGGATCGGGCTGGCGCAGCATCGGCGGGGATCGGTTCGAGGGGCCGGCGCGGCGGTTCCAACACGTCGAGGACCGCCGCTGCCGCCGCACGGGCCTCCTCGTCCACGGCCTGATTGTACCGTGCCTGGACCGCGCGCATCTCCCGCGAATCGAGGAGCACGCCGAAGCGTGCGACGCTGGCCTTGAACGCGGCCTGGGCCACGCTCCGCTGGGCGGCCGGGAGCTCGATGCGCTCAGCCTCGCGCTGGAGCGCGGCCTGGGCCTCGGCGCGGCCGATCGTCGCCAGCAGCGAGGCCGCCGCCGTCCCGAGCGGCGGCTCGAGCAGGCCGCGACGGGCGATCGGCACGGCGGCCGACACGTCCCAGCCGCGCCGACCGAGACGGCCGAGCACGGAGAGCGCCTCGCGGGCCCGGGCGAGGCGTGCCGCGGCGCGGCCGGCCCGCAGCGCGGGATCGACAGCCGGCGGGCCGGCGACGGCGGCGAGCGTTGCCGGAAACCGGGCGGGCGCCGTCTCCCGGCCCGTCTGCGGATCGATCGTGGCCGTGAAGAAGCTGTCGAGCCGGTCGACGAGCGTCATTCCGGCGATCCCGCGATACGTGGCCACGAGATCGCGGACGAAGCAGCGGCGGTCGTCGTCGTCGAGGACGTCGATCGCGACGAGCACGGGCGGCGGCGAGACCGCGCCGGTCCGCAGGAACTGCACCGTCTCCAGCGCCGAGGGCCGGGCGGTGCGGGCGGCGAGGATCACGAGCACGACGTCGGCCGACTCACGAACTGCCAGCACGGCGTCACGGCCGGAGGAGACGATCACCGGCTCGTAGTCGAAGCGGGACACGGCGGCAGCGAGTTCCTGGGCCTCGGCAAGGATCGGATGCGCCACCACGACCCGGTCCGGCCCGCGGGCGGTCGCCGCGCGGAGCAGGGTCTCCAGCACCCGGCTCGACCCGCGGTAGGCCGGCGGGCCGGCCCGCAGCGCGAGCGTGCGGGCAGCGGCGAACTGCAGGGCGTCGTCGGGAACCTCCAGGCTGCGGACGAGCGCGTCACGGACGGCGGGGCTCAGCGGGGCGTCGGCTTTTCCTGCGGCCGGCGGCTGGGCAAGCGCGGTCGCGGCGGCCGCCGCGGCCTCGTGCATGCCCCGGTCGCGGGCGAGGTCGACGAGATCGGCGACGGCTTCCTCCGCGTAGTTCTCCGGCCCGCTGACCGCCTCGCGCAGCCTGCCGGGCTCGATGCGGTCGAGTGCCTTGGCCGGGTCGCCCGCGAGCACGAGCGTCTCCTCCAGCCGGGCGAGCATAGCGAGCCTGATCGCCTTCTGGTCGCGCGTGCCCAGCGCCATCATGTCGCGGGCGAGGTGCATCGCCTCCAGCGCACGGGCCGCGCGGAGCGGCATGCGGATGCGGGCCAGGCGACCCGCCTGGCCGTCCCAGATGTGGCGGTCGACGAAGCCCGCGACCGGGCCACCGAACGCCGCCTCGGCGGTGCGCGAATCGGTGATCGGCTGGAGCGCGAGCGTGTCTGCGGGAGGCAGCCCCGCGGGGCTGAGCGTCCGGTCGAGCCGGCGGGCGAGCAGGGCGGCCGCCGCCGCCGCGGTCGGCAGCGGAACGGCGCTGGCCGCGTCGCCACGGCTGCGGTCGCCGAGCAGCCGCTCCGCGGCCGCCCGGATCGGGGCGGGCGTGTCGGCCACGAGTGCCGGCGCCAGCAGGAAGGTGTCGATGTCGTCCGCCCCGCTTGCCCCCAGAGCCTCGATGATCCCGCGCCAGTGTGCCAGGTCCCCCGTGCCGAGCCAGGCGAGGAGCGGCTGGCGGGCGTCGGCGCCGAGGTCGCGGACGAGGCCCCGGGCCAGATCGCGGGCCCGTGCCTGCCGCGGGTCGTCCGACTGCAGAACGTCCACGAGCGCGGGAATCGCGTCCTGCCGGGCCGCCGCGAGGCGGGCGGCAGCCGCCATCCGCTCGGCGGCCGAGTCGGCCGCCAGGTCCGCGGCCGCCTGGGCGAGCCGGGCCGGATCGCGGCGGCGCGCGGCCGCGGCGTCGCGCATCGCCGCCAGCACCTGCGTCACAGCCGGGTCGCGGCTGTGCAGCGTCCGATCCAGCGCGGCGAGGTCGCCGGCCGGAAACGCGTCGCCGAGGTCGGCGAGCAGTTCGCCCCGCGCATCACCGGCATCGCCGATCGATTTCAGGAGCTGGCGGAAGTACCGCAAGGCCACGTCGGGAGCCTCGATGGCGGCGGCCCGGATCGCGGCCTCGAGCAGCAGCGGCGGCGTGTCGCGGCGCGACGAGGCGAGTGAATCGACGACCGCCTGCTGCATGTCGTCGAGCACGGGCTGCGCCTGGACGACCGTGGTCGCGCAGGCGACGAGCAGGCCGGCGAGCGTGGCACGGGGACGGTGCATCCCCAGCCCGCGATCCACTCCTGCACCCATGCCTCTCCCCCGCGGTCGAGCCCCGAGGCTCAGCGTTCGTCGCGGGCCGCCAGCCGGCCCTGCCACCGGGAAATCTGGTCGGCAACCGAGGCCGGGGCCGTGGAGCCGAAACTCGCCATCCGCTCAACTGCCCGGGATGCCCCCAGGGCGCCGCGCAGGCCGGCATTCCAACCGGCATATTCGTTGGAAAACTCCTCGTCGGAAAGCTCCGCCAGAGGGACGCCGCGGGTCAGCGCCCGGCGGACCAGCCGGCCGACGATCTCGTGCCCGGTCCGCTGCGGCACGCCGGCTGCGATCAGTGCCTCCATGAGGCTGGTGGCGTCGAGGTGACCCCGTTCGAGGTCGGCGCCGATCCGCTCACGGTCGAACCGGGTGGCGGCCACGAGGGGGGCGGCGACGCCGAGCGCGGCCTCGAGCGTGTCGACGGAGTCGAAGATCGCCTCCTTGTCCTCCTGGAGGTCGCGGTTGTAGGCGGTGGGCAGCCCCTTGAGGAGCACGAGCAGCGACTGGACGTTGCCGATCGTCCGCGCCGACTTGCCGCGGACCAGTTCCAGCACGTCCGGGTTGATCTTCTGCGGCATGATCGAGCTGCCGGTGCAGAACCCCTCCGGCAGCCGCAGGAACCCGAACTCCACCGTGCTGTAGAGAATCCACTCCTCCGCCCACTGCGAGAGGTGAACCATCGCCAGGGCAATCACGAACGCCAGCTCGCAGACGAAGTCGCGGTCGCTGGCGCCGTCGAGGCTGTTGGCGGCCACGGCATCGAAGCCGAGCGCCGCGCGGACGTGCTCGCGGTCGATCGGCAGGCTCGTGCCGGCGATCGCGCCCGAGCCGAGGGGAAGGACGTTCGTCCTGCGCCGGCAGTCGACGAGCCGGTCGCGGTCGCGGGCGAACTTCTCCACCCAGGCGAGGAGCTGGTGGGCGGCGAGCACGGGCTGGGCCCGGCGCATGTGGGTGTAGCCGGGGATCACGAGATCCCGTTCGCTGTCGGCGAGGCCGAGGTACGCCCGCTGCAGATCGGCGAGGCCGTTGTCGAGCCGGTCGATCGCCCGCCGGCAGTGGAGCCGGAGGTCGGTGGCCACCTGATCGTTGCGGCTCCGGGCGGTGTGCAGCTTGCGGCCGGCGTCACCGAGCCGGGCCGTGAGCGCGGCCTCGACATGGAGGTGGATGTCTTCCTTGGCGGCGCTGAACTCGAACCGCCCGGCCGCGATCTCGGCCCGGATCTCCTCGAGCACGTGGGCGATCGAGTCGGCCTCCTGGACCGTCATCAGGCCGCAGGAAGCGAGCATCCGGGCGTGGGCGATCGAGCCGTCGATGTCGTCGTCGGCGAGCCGGCGGTCGAAGGAAACGCTCTCGGAGAACGCCTCGACCCGCCGGTCGGTCGGCTCGGCGAACACGCCCCCCCAGGCCTTGGCGGGTGGGGTGGAGTGCGCTGGTCTGGGATCGGTCACGGGTCGGTGCCTGGATGGTGCGGAGCGGGCGACGCGAAGCACAAGACTACCTTGGGGCGGGGGCGCGGAAAGTCCTCCCGCTACACTGTCGTTCATGACGACTCCCGCAGACCTACTGGCCCCCGGCGGACGGCTCGCGGCCCGGCTGGCGGGCTGGGAGTCGCGGCCGCAGCAGATCGAGATGGCGAACCTGGTCGCAGAGGCGATCCGGGAGCGGCGGCACGCGATCATCGAGGCGGGCACCGGCGTAGGGAAGAGCCTCGCGTATCTCGTGCCGGCCGTGCTCGCGGCCACCGCCGACCAGGTCGAGCCGGCTGTCGTCGGCTCCGGCCGCCCCGCGGACGACGACAGCGAAGCCGATGACGCGTCGACTGGATCCGGTCCGCGGCCGCGCCGGGTCGTGATCGCCACCCACACGATCGCGCTCCAGGAGCAGCTGCTCACCAAGGACATTCCCCTCGTCGCCGCGGTCATGCCACGGGAATTCTCCGCGGTTCTCGTCAAGGGACGGGGGAACTACGTCAGCCTGCGCCGGCTCGAGCTGGCGGTCGAGCGGTCGGGCAGCCTGTTTCCCGACGACGCGGAGCGGGCCGAGCTCCTCGACCTCGTCGCCTGGTCGCGTCGCACCGGCGATGGCTCGCTCGCCGACCTGCCGGTCCTGCCACGCGATTCGATCTGGGACGAGGTCGCCAGCGACTCTGGCAACTGCATGGGCCGGGCCTGCCCCAGCCACCAGCGCTGCTTCTACTATGCGGCCCGCCGGCGGATGGCCCACGCCCAGGTGCTCGTCGTCAATCACGCCCTGTTCTTCGCCGACCTTGCCCTGCGCCGCAGCGGCGCCAGCCTGCTGCCCGCCCACGACATCGTGATCTTCGACGAGGCGCACATGGCCGAGTCGGCCGCCAGCGACCACCTCGGGCTCACCGTCTCCAGCGGCGGCATCGAGCGGGTGCTCGCCAAGCTCCACAGCGAGCGCACCAACCGCGGCCTGCTCGACCACTACCGGCTCGCCGCCCTGCTCCCCCTGGTCCGCACCTGCCGGAACGCGGCCGAGGAGTTCTTCATGAGCGTGCTGGAGACGGTCGCGATCCGCGGCGAGCCGCCCTGGCGGGTGAGCGCGCCGCGGCTCGTGCCCGACACGCTCGGCAAGCCGCTCGGGGAACTTTCGCGCCGGCTGCGGGTGGCTGCCGAGGGGCTCGCCACCGACGCCGAGCGGCACGACCTGACGGCGATCGCCGACCGCCTTGTGGGGCACGCGGCCGCGGTCGACACCTGGCTGCGGCAGGGGGAGGCGGGGAACGTCTGGTGGGTCGAGGCGCACCGCTCGCGGCGCGGCCGCGAGCGGGTCACGCTGGCCAGCGCCCCGATCGACGTCGGCCAGACGCTGCGCCGTGAACTCTTCGACCGCGTCGGC